>CAYPAB010000175.1:0-1008 GCA_964408605.1 uncultured Eubacteriales bacterium | reverse complement strand
CCTCGAAGGAGCAGAGCATACCGTTGGACTTCTCCCCACGGAGCTTGCCCTTGGTAATGTGGACGCCGCCGGGGAGCCAGGAATTGTGGAGCGCGGCGGGAACCAGGTCCCCCTCGTGGACATTCTGGGCACCGGTGACGATCTGGATGGGCTCCTCCTGGCCCACGTCCACCTGGCAGATGAACATGTGGTCAGAATTGGGGTGGCGCACCATGGTCAGCACCTTGCCCACCACCACGTTTTTGATTTCCGCGTCCATGCGCTCATAGGTCTCCACCTTCTGGCCGAAGACGGTCAGGGTCTCGACAAATTCTTTATCGGAAACGTTGCTCAGGTCAACGAATTCCTCATTCAGCCATTTTCTGTTCAGCTTCATGGTATACCCTCCTTAGAACTGGTTCAGGAACCGGACGTCATTGTCGAAGATCAGACGCAGGTCGTTGATCTTCAGCCGGCCCATGGCGGTGCGCTCCAGGCCGATGCCGAAGGCGAAGCCGGAGTACTTTTCGGGGTCGATGCCACAGTTTTCCAGAACCTTGGGGTGGACCATACCGGCACCCAGCAGCTCGATCCAGCCCTCACCGTGGCAGGTGGAGCAGACCTGGCCGTCGATTTCTCCGGTGCCGTGGCACTTGTGGCACTGCATGTCCATCTCGCAGCTGGGCTCGGTGAAGGGGAAGTGGTGGGGACGGAACCGGACCTGGGCATCGTGGCCGTAGATCTTGTTCATAATGGTGATCAGGGCACCCTTCAGGTCGCCCATGGTGATGCCTTCGGCCACGACCAGGCCCTCAATCTGGTGGAACATGGGAGAGTGGGTGGCATCGGCCTCATCCTTCCGGAACACACGGCCCGGGGCCAGCATGCACAGGGGCGGCTTGTGGTTTTCCATGTAGCGGATCTGCATGGGGCTGGTCTGGGTCCGCAGCAGGACCTCGTTGTTGTCGTCAAAATAGAAGGTATCGGACCGGTCCCGGGAGGGGTGGCCCTCTTCAATGTTCAGCCGGG
>CAYPAB010000174.1:0-1015 GCA_964408605.1 uncultured Eubacteriales bacterium | reverse complement strand
AGGTCAAGCTCGTCACCCACAAGCCCGGCGACGTGGTGAAGGCCGGCTGCTTTACCGTGGAATTCATCCACGTCAACCACTCCATCGCTGACGCGGTGGCCTTCGCCATCAAGACCCCCGTGGGCACTGTCGTCTTCACCGGCGACTTCAAGATCGACCCCACCGCCAAGGACGGCATGATGGACCTGGCCCGGCTGGGCGAGCTGGGCAACCAGGGTGTGCTGGCCCTCATGGCCGACTCCACCAACGTGGAGCGCCAGGGCTATACCCCAAGCGAAAATGTGGTGGCCGGCTCTCTGGACCGGCAGTTCAAAAACTGCGACCAGCGGATCATCATCACCACCTTCGCCTCCAATATGTACCGCATCCAGTCCATCCTGGCTACTGCTCAGCGCCATGGCCGGAAGGTGGCCGTCACCGGCCGGAGCATGGAGAATATGCTCAAAGTCGCCCAGGAGCTTGGCTATCTGAAGGTCAAGCCCGGCACCATTGTGGACATCAGTGCCATCAAGAGCCTGCCCAAAAACAAGATCGTCATCGTCTCCACCGGGTCTCAGGGCGAAAACATGTCCGCCCTGTACCGCATGGCCTTCAATACCCACAAGCAGGTGGACATCGTGGCGGGTGACCGGGTCATCATCTCCGCCTCCGCCATCCCCGGCAACGAAAAGAACGTTTCCAAGATCATCAACGAGCTCTACCGCAAGGGTGCCGACGTGGTCTACGAAAAGAGCGAGGGTCTCCACGTCTCCGGCCATGCCTGCCAGGAGGAGCTGAAAATCGTCCACGGTCTTGTAAAGCCCCGGTTCTTCCTGCCCCTGCACGGCGAGCAGCGGCACCTGCAGCTGCACAGCAAGCTGGCCCAGGCCATGGGCATGAACGCCCGGAATATCCACATCGGCACCATCGGCACGGTGTTTGAATTCACCGGCAAGAGCTGCAAGGAAAACGGCACCGTCACCGCGGGCCAGGTCTTCGTGGACGGCTCCGGCGTGGGCGACGTGGGCAGCGTGGT
>CAYPAB010000173.1:0-1029 GCA_964408605.1 uncultured Eubacteriales bacterium | reverse complement strand
ATGCCGATCTGCACGTCCCCTGTGTCCTTGCGGGCCATGGTTCCGGAGACCTGCACCACCGTGCAGGAGAAGGAGGGGGTATCCTCTTCTCCGAAAATCTCGATCTCCCGGCCGCCGGGTTCCCGGCGCAGCACCCGCTCCCGGCTCTTCAGCCGCTGGAGCAGGGAATCGTAGGACTGTCCCTCATAGTGGAAGGTATTGAGCATCCGGGTTTCGTAGAGCGCTTCATCCTCGGCCACGAAAACGCCCAGGGGGTTGGCCTTTCTTCTGTAGTCCAGCAGGTATTCCTGGGGGAAGGGCACCGCTGTCAGATCCGAGGGCTCCTGGATCTCCGCCACGAAGCAGCCGGCACCCAGGGCGTGGGGGACACCGCCGGGAATCAGGTAGCATTCACCCTCCTTCACGGGGACCTTGTGGCACAGGCTTGCCAGCCGGGCCTCATCCCCCTGACGGTAGGCTTCCTCCAGCTTTTCCCGGGTGATGCCTTCCTTGAAGCCCAGGAGGATATAGGGCTGCTCCGGCTGGTCCTTCCGGGTGGCCAGAACGTACCAGCATTCCTCCTTGCCGTAGCGGCTGTTCCAGTATTTTCGGGCATTTTCCCGGGTGGGGTGGCACTGGAGGAGGAAGGGAGTCTTGGCATCGATCATCTTTACCAGCAGGCCCAGATTGGGGCCGTAGACTTCCATATGCCTGGGTCCCAGGGTCTTCTCCGGGTTGCGGGTCACCACATCCACCAGCAGCTCCCGGCGGCCGTCAGGGAGGAGCACCTCCGCACAGCCGAGGTTGGGATTTTCCGGGGTGGCGCCGTTGGCCCGTGTCATGGAGCCTACCCAGGCCTCTGCCCCATTGGGGGTGTCCCTGGGAGGCTCAACGCCCCGGAACCGGTCCAATTCCCGGCCGCCAGTTGCCCGGACCTTGTTGGGCAGCAGCAGCCAGGGCTGACGAAATATATCCATGCAGGGTCACCGCCTTAATCGCGGTACTTGTCACGGTAAGCCATCAGCACCAGAGAGCCAATCAGGATGGCGC
>CAYPAB010000172.1:0-1036 GCA_964408605.1 uncultured Eubacteriales bacterium | reverse complement strand
GCCACGGCGTAGCTGATGCGGTAGCTGACACCGATGCGGTTCAGGGAGGCGGCAAATTCCGAAGGGTTGGTGGTGCACACGAAGAGCAGCACGATGGGAATGGTGCAGGCGTTTTTCAGCAGCACATTGCAGTGGTAAAACAGCTGCTCCGCCGTCACCACATAGGGCCCGGCGATCCGGAACAGGATGGTTTCCGAGCCATAGAGATTGGCACCGTGATCCGGGCTGAACAGGAAGATCAGCAGATTGTTCAGCAGGATATAGGCAAGCATCAGTCCCAGCGTGAAGGAAATATCCTGGATATGAAGCTTGGCGATGCGGAACAGCACAAATGCCGCCACGGTCATGGCCAGAAGCAAAGGCGTATAGAAGCTGGTCATGGCAGCCAGAGTCCACAGCAGCAGGCAAACCAGCTTGGTGGCACCGGTGAGCCGGTGGATAGGGGAGGGGCGGTCGATGTAGTTGAACAGATTCGTCATACCCGCACCTCCTGATCCCGGGCGATAAACCGCCGGGTGAATTCCTCGGCACTGGGAATGCCGCAGAGCTTGGAAAGATGGTAGAGGGAGGTTTCCTTCAGGTGGGCCGCCTCCACGATCTCCGGGGAGTTAAGGACCTCCGCCGCGGAGGTATCCGCAATGACCTTGCCGGCATTGAAGACCACCGCCCGGGGGGTGTATTCCAGCATCAGGTGCATATCATGGGTGATGAGCACCACGGTGACCCCCTGGTGGTTCAGCTCCCTGAGAAATTCCATGATTTCCGTGTAGTGCTTCAGATCCTGGCCGGCGGTGGGCTCGTCCAGCAGAATCATTTCCGGCCGCAGGACCAGAATGGAGGCAATGGTGACTCGCTTTTTCTGACCATAGCTCAGGGCAGACACCGGCCAGTTCCGGAAGGGGTAGAGGCCGCAGATTTTCAAAGTATCCTCCACCCGGGGGCGAATTTCCTCCTCAGAAAGGCCCCGGTTGCGCAGGCCCAGGGCTACCTCATCGTAAATCTGGGTCTTGGAGATCATCTGGTTGGGATTTTGCAT
>CAYPAB010000171.1:0-1040 GCA_964408605.1 uncultured Eubacteriales bacterium | reverse complement strand
AGTCAAGAAAAAGGAAAAGAAACTTGACAGAACCTGCCTGTCGCTGGTATGCTAGAAAAACGAGGTGATTCCTATGAAAACGCTTGAGACACTGATCGGGGACTATGTGACCTGGGTCAGAACCGACAAGGAGGCAGGGCCGTCCCTCGCCGCTTACCTGGGGTTCCATATGAGGGTGGACAACCACCCAAACCATAATGCCTTTTACGAGAGCGTGGGCACCTGGGTGGAAGAATTCCGGAACGGGGAGCCGGACCAGGCCCAGCAGCTCCAGACTCTGAGGATGCTGCTTTTCGCCGCGGCGGACTGGGAGGATACCCAGGCCGTGTGGTACCTGACCGCCATCCAGGAATGGGCAAAGCCCCTGATCTCCGGGCTGGACCAGGAAAGCCGCCTGGCCCTGGGGAAGGAATATGAGCAAAGATACCCCAGAGGGAAGCGTTTGCCCCTGCAAAATGAGATTCTCAAGGCCCTGACGGGCCCCGGCCGGAAGCGGCTGTTCGCCCGGCTGGGAAGACAATAAGAAAAGGATTATCGCCATAATACACAAAAGTGGTTTGCTTTTTTTATGGAGTATTGCATCTTGCCAAGGCTTCGGAAAATGCTTATAGTATAAGTAACGTAAACGCTTGCGTATGTGGTTACGAATTGGGTGAAGCACATGACTTTGAAAGACATTGCCCGGCTTGCGGGCTGCTCAACAGCTACGGTATCCCGGGTGATCAACAATGAAAAGGGCGTTTCCGAGGCTACCCGCGCCTATATTCAGGGCATCATCGACGAAAACGGCTTCCAGCCCAACAAGCAGGCCAAGGGCCTGGCCGAGCAGAAGACCAATACTCTGCTCTTTGTTTACGAAAACACGCCGGATAACCCCTTCTACACGGAGCTGATCCGCGGCGCCATCGACGGGGCCAAGGAGGCCCACCAGATCCTGCTTTTCAACATCATCTGCGACAGCTATGTGACGGATTATTTTCTCAATGCCCTCCGGTCCGACCAGATCGATGGGGTGATTGTGGCCTCTACCGGCCTGGCGG
>CAYPAB010000170.1:0-1045 GCA_964408605.1 uncultured Eubacteriales bacterium | reverse complement strand
GCTCTGGTTCTGAGCCTGGTTATGGCTCTGAGCCTGTGCACCGTGGCCTTCGGCGTGAACGGCACCGAGCTGTATAGCCTGAATGCTAACAAGAACGCTGACAAGGTCGTTCAGGATGGCGGCATCGATTCCGTCAAGGCCAAGACCGACAAGAACGGCGGCGGCTGGGTTGCTTACTATGTCCGTGAGAACTATGAGAAGCTGGATTCCTATGTTTACACTCTTGGCGGTGAAAAGTATTGGACTCCTGTGGATGAAGCGTATGGCTGGAGCGCCGAGAAGCGGGATGAGATCCTTGCCGATGGCGGTGAATTCATTCTCAATGCCGCGGGTGATGCTTGGGCTATTGAAAAGCACACCTACTATTTTGGTGATACCTATCTGATCCCCTGCGAGCAGGATGTTGCTGACTATGCCATCCACAAGAACGGCTCCTTCGTGGAGTTCGTCTTCGAGGCTGAGACCGCCGCTGCTGCTCACTACGATGTCGTTGCTGCCACTCAGAAGGCTACCACTGCAAAGCCCAACTGCACCACCAGCCAGTTCTTCTATGACGGCTATCTGTGCGACGATGGCTGCCACTTCTATGTGGAAAAGCCCACTGCTGGCGCCTTTGAGATGGCCAAGCTGAATGTCAATGGCAAGATCGTTGTTGCCTATGATGTTTCCGAGGATACCGACTATGTCGTGTGGGCTTCCCACATCTTCGCCAAGGGCGTTGAGAACACCAAGACCGGTTACGATGTCGCTACCTGCCTGATCTGCAAGGGCGAGTTCGCTTGCACCAACAATGACGCTGTTGCCACCAAGAATGGCTACAAGGTCAGCACCGGTTTCGCTTACAGCGCTGCCGACGCTGCCAAGGTCTACAACGAGAACAAGTATGACAACGGTTATGACTTCGCTTGGGGCCAGACCTATGCTGGCGACTACGCTTTCTGCTGGCAGCTGAAGGCCGGCACCACCGAGGAGATCGGCACTGCTACCGAGACCACCACTGGTGTTGAGTCCGCCAAGACCTTCGACGCTGGTATCGCTATGTACG
>CAYPAB010000169.1:0-1067 GCA_964408605.1 uncultured Eubacteriales bacterium | reverse complement strand
CCAGAGCCGTTCCGGCACCTGGGCCCGGCGGCACAGGTCGCCCCGGCTGATGCCCCGCAGGTAGAAGCCCAGGGTGGCACTGCCCTCATAATTGGCTTCGTAGCCGTAATCCTCCAGGAATTTCAGCACCACACCGGCCACAGTATCCCCCTGGACAATGGGGTAGACGGCCTCATCGATGATGCCGAGGCCCACGGTGGTGGCATCCAGCTTCAATGTCACGCTTCCCAGGGAATCGCCCTCGCTGACAGTATGGTACCGGAAATCATAGACCCGGATGGCGGAGTTTCCGTAGCCATCCCAGGCCAGCACCGTCACCTGATAGTCGGCATAGTCGCCCACATTGGGTGGCTCAAAGTGGAGGGAGTACTCCGGCCGGACATCGCCGGTCTCCTTGGGAACCACCTTACCATTGAGCCGGACCTCGATCTTGTCCGAGGTGATGGTCTTGGCCCCCAGGTCCGGGTGGGTCTTGGCTGTAACTGTAAAAATGAAATCCTGGGTCTCCATCAGGTCATCCGCGGACCAGTCATCCAGGTTGGTGACAATGGAGGGGGCCTTGCCCACGTTGGGATTGTCCTGGGTGGCCTTGTCCGCCTCGTAGCTGATGGTGTACTGGGCTTGGGCGATGTTGTCTCCATCCTCCTTCAGCAGAAGCAGGAAGGTGTTTTTTTCATTAAAGGCCAGTTCCGCGCTGTAGTGGATACCATCGGCGGAGGTCAGAGTCTTGCCGTTGGCACCGGTCTGGCTGTTTTTCAGAATCACCTTCACCGTCAGGTTATTGCCCTTGCCCGTGGGATAGGCTACGAAATCCAGGATTCCGTCAGGCAATTCTTCCTTTGTAATCAGCCGGGTTTTCAGGTCCGTAAAGATGCCGGGGCTGTCATCGCCGCCGCTGCCGGTTCCCTCGCCGCCCTCGCTGCCATCTCCTCCGTCACCGCCGGTGCCGGGGCCATCCTGACCGCTGTCGGAGCCGTCGGCGCTGTCCTCGGGCTCGGTGCCGGGATTCTCCTCCCCGCCGGTGGTGGGATCCGGCTGGGTGTCCTCGGGGTTTGTTTCCTCGGTGG
>CAYPAB010000168.1:0-1075 GCA_964408605.1 uncultured Eubacteriales bacterium | reverse complement strand
CTATGGTGCCGGAGATTTTGAGCCCCCGGAAAAAGTCCAGATTCCGCTTCCGCAGGTGCTGGAAGGTAAACAGCAGCGAGCCGGACCTGGAGCCGGGGACAAAGCTTGTTTCGCTCCTTTCCCGCTCCAGCATATACCGCTCCCGGTTGCCGCCCAGGCAAGCCGTGGGGTAGGCGGCCTGGATTTCATAAAGCAAGTCCATGGTCTTTTCCGGCTCGGCAAGGTCGGAAACATAGTCGCCAAGGAAAAGAAATCCTTCCGCGCCATGACGAACGGCATCGTCAAAGCATGCCCGAAAGGCATGGTAATTGCCATGAATATCCGACATCAGGGCGATTTTACCCCCGGAAAAATCCGAAATTGGCAAAGACTTCATGGAGCAACCTCCGAAATATACTTTATTAGAAATATACACGACAAAGCACAGCCTGTCAATCCACAAATACCGGTGCCATACGAAATGGGATATATCAGGATTTACCCTTTGCTTCTTTTGAAGAAATATGGTAAAATGAGAAAAAAGAAAAGGGAAGAGGGGATATCCCATGGATTCTGCAATGCAGGCATTGGAAGAAAGCATACAGCAGATACTTTCTCTGGGTGCGGCACTTTTTTATATCGCGATTGCGCTGGCGATTGTCCCGTATATTCTGTACGCGATCGGGCTGAGCAGCGTGGCGGAAAAATGCGGGATCCGGCATACCTGGTACGCGTGGCTTCCAATTGCGAGAAAACATTTATTGGCCGAAATCGCGGACATCCGAAGGGCCCAGGTAAGAAAACCCAGGAAGCTGGAAACCCAATTTGAAATCCTGATCTGCGCATCGCTGGCATGCCTGTTTTTGGCATTCAAAGCAAGCAGTCCGTTGCTCCTAATTGTATCCGCGATTTTGATCGCCATCCTGTCTTACAACCAGATGTTTTGCTATTACTATTTCTACAGACTCTGCGACCAGGAAAACGCAACCATCTATTTTGTCCTGAGTTTGTTCGCCAGTCCCTTGAATGCGTTCCTCGTATTTCATTGCCGATAGAATCCCAGAGCAGCCCCAGACCCGCCAACACGGATCTAGGG
>CAYPAB010000167.1:0-1081 GCA_964408605.1 uncultured Eubacteriales bacterium | reverse complement strand
TGGGCTCTGACGTGGTGGTCATCAACACCTGCGGCTTCATCGATTCGGCCAAAAGTGAGGCAATCGACTTCATCCTGCAAACCGCCGCCCTGAAGGCCGAGGGCCTGGTGGGCAAAATTCTGGTCACCGGTTGCCTTTCCCAGCGGTATCAGCAGGATATCCTGACGGAAATGCCCGAGGTGGACGGCATCCTGGGCACCGGCAGCTACACCGAGATCGTTCCCGCCATCGAAAAGCTGCTGGCAGGGGAGCAGGTGGTGGATTTCGGCTCCATTGATGCCCCCGAGCAGGAGACGGGCCGCATCGTCACCACCCCTGAGCACTACGCCTTCATCAAAATCGCCGAGGGCTGTGACAATCGCTGCGCCTACTGCATCATTCCCTACCTGCGGGGCAAATACCGCAGCCGCGGCCTGGATGACGTGCTCTACGAGGCAAGAATGCTGGCCGCTTCCGGTGTGAAGGAGCTCATCGTCGTGGCCCAGGACACCAGCCGGTATGGTACCGACCTGCCCGGCCACAAGCGGCTGCTGCCGGAGCTTCTGCGCCAGCTTTGCAAAATCGAGGAGCTCCACTGGATCCGGGTCCACTATGTCTACCCCGATGAAATTGACGATGAATTCATTGAGGTCATGGCCTCGGAGCCCAAAATCGTCAAATATCTGGACATTCCCATCCAGCACTGCAACAGCAAAATCCTGAAGCTTATGAACCGCCGGGGTGACGGGGAATTTCTCCGGGCACTGCTTACCAGGCTCCGTGAAAAGATTCCCGGTCTCGTGATCCGCACCAGCCTCATCACCGGTCTGCCCGGTGAGGGGGAGGAAGAATTCCAGGAACTGTGCGAGTTCCTTCGGGAAATGCGGCTGGAGCGGGTAGGTGCCTTCGCCTTCTCCCCCGAGGAGGGGACCCCCGCCGCGGAAATGGAATTTGTGGATAATGAGGTTGCCCAGCACCGGGCGGAGCTCATCGAAATGCTCCAGTCCGGCATTATGGATGACTATAACGCCTCCATGATGGGAAAAAAGCTGGAGGTGCTGGTGGACGGCTACGACGAGGAGCGGGAGCAGTTTTATGGCCG
>CAYPAB010000166.1:0-1081 GCA_964408605.1 uncultured Eubacteriales bacterium | reverse complement strand
AGAATATTTCCGATACCGCAAACATTCGCCAAATTTGGGTGGACGGAACGCCCATCCTCTGAAAATACAGGAGAGAATACCATGGAACCATTAACCTTTTACCCCAGGCATCCCTCCGATGCCAAAACAACCCGAATTGAAACCACGGATATGCCGATTCTGCCCCAGGCCGCGCCCTTTGGGGTTTCTGCCCTTTATCAGGAATTTTCCCGTGACCTGGCTGCCGCACTGGAAAAATACGAGGATAAGCGCTTTGCAGTCACGGGCATTGCCAAAAAAGTCGGCCCGGATGTCCACAATAAGCCCTCCATTGAGATTTCCGACAGTGTGGACAGCCCCTGCTATGCCCTGGTGATCTTCCCCACGGAGGACCACTACAGTAAGGTTTCCGTGGGAGACCGGGTGACCGTTCGTGCTAACTATCTGGTGTTTTCCAACTGGTTCGGTGTGGTCATGAAGCACAGCGAGCTGGTGGATGTGGAGAAGGGATAAGCCATGCGGATCATCACCATTGAAGAGCACATTCCCGGTTCTCCTCTGGCGGAGGCCGTGGCAAAGTATGCCGGTGCTGATGCGCCTTACAGCGCCTGTGCTCCCGGCCCGGGACTGCCTTACGCTCCCGATCCTGTGATTTTTGGTGACGTGGGTGAAAAGCGGATTGCGAATATGGATAAGCACGGCATTTCTATGCAAATCCTGTCTGTGGCCTCCCAGTCAGCCCTGCTGCCAAAGGAGGAAGCCAGCCCCATCGTCCGGGAGACCAACGACCGCATGGCGCAAGCCATTTCCCGGCATCCGGACCGCTTTGCCGGATTTGCGGCGCTGCCCTGGTCCGATCCGGAAGGGGCTGCCCGGGAGCTGGAGCGGGCGGTGACCAAGCTGGGCTTCAAGGGGGCGATTCTCTCTGGCAGAGCCTCCGCTGGGAAGGATTTTCTGGACGCGCCCCAGTTCACTCCCGTTCTGGAAGCGGCGGAAGCATTGGATGCCCCCATTTATATTCACCCAGCCCCACCCATCCGGCAGGTGCAGGAGGTTTACTATGCGGGACTGGGAGATCAGCTCAGCGCCCGGCTTTCCCTGT
>CAYPAB010000165.1:0-1095 GCA_964408605.1 uncultured Eubacteriales bacterium | reverse complement strand
AAACAACAAAAAGGACAACCCGACGGGTTGCCCTTAAAGTTATCAAAAATAATTATTCGATAATTTCGGTAACAGCACCTGAACCAACAGTTCTGCCGCCTTCACGGATAGCAAAACGAAGACCTTTTTCGATAGCGATGGGAGTGATGAGTTCAACAGTCATCTCAACGTTATCACCGGGCATGCACATTTCTGTGCCTTCGGGAAGGCTGATAGTACCTGTAACGTCAGTTGTTCTGAAGAAGAACTGAGGTCTGTAGTTGTTGAAGAAGGGAGTATGACGTCCGCCTTCATCTTTGGAAAGAACGTAAACCTGACCTTTGAATTTGGTGTGGGGTTTGATTGAGCCGGGTTTGCAAAGAACCTGACCACGTTCAATACCTTTTCTGTCGATACCACGAAGAAGGGCACCGATGTTGTCACCTGCTTCTGCATAGTCGAGAAGTTTGTGGAACATTTCAACACCTGTACAAACAGTTTTGCTGCTTTCTTCTTTAAGACCAACGATTTCAAGTTCGTCGCCGACTCTGAGCTGACCACGTTCAACTCTACCTGTAGCAACAGTACCACGGCCTGTGATTGTGAAAACGTCTTCAACAGGCATAAGGAAGGGAAGGTCTGCCATACGGTCGGGAGTGGGGATATAAGTGTCAACAGCGTTCATGAGTTCAACGATGGGAGCATAAACGGGATCGTTGATGTCTGTTGAATCGGAATCAAGAGCTTGGAATGCGGAACCTTTGATGATGGGTGTATCATCGCCGGGGAATTCGTATTCATCAAGAGTTTCACGAACTTCCATTTCAACGAGTTCGATAAGTTCGGGGTCGTCAACAAGGTCGCATTTGTTAAGGAATACAACGATGTAGGGAACGCCAACCTGACGAGCAAGAAGAAGGTGTTCTTTAGTCTGAGCCATAGGACCGTCAGTAGCGGCGATAACAAGGATAGCACCGTCCATCTGAGCAGCACCGGTAATCATGTTTTTGATATAGTCGGCGTGGCCGGGGCAGTCAACGTGAGCATAGTGACGAGCGTCTGTTTCATACTCAACGTGAGCGGTGTTGATTGTGATACCACGTTCTCTTTCTTCGG
>CAYPAB010000164.1:0-1109 GCA_964408605.1 uncultured Eubacteriales bacterium | reverse complement strand
ATCAACAACTATTGCAGCTGGATCGCCAATAATGACTCTGGCTAAATGTTTCTCCAATGGTTTTACATTTTCAACTTCTGAATCTTGACCAATGAAATATTCAGCTTCAAATTTTAAACGTTCCATAGGATCATCAGGAGCATCTAATAAAACTGTAGCAAATAATCTGTCCATTCCCTTTTCTGGACACACAATGCTTCTTCCTTGTCCATCTACGATTGCAAAACGATATTCTTCAGGATGTGGAACAATTGTGATTGGCGTAAGCTTTCTAATGTCAAACTTATTTCTAAGCTTATTGATTCTTTTATGCTCTCTCATTCCTTGATAACGTTCATCCACATAGCAACAAGTAAGCGGAACAACTACATTTCCTGTGACTGTTTTGATGTTCCGCCCTTTACCAATAGTCTGCATTGGTTTGATGTTTGCCATCACATCATTGAACTGTTCCATCTTTCTTACATCTTCTTTCATTGCTAAAACCGTACTCATATTTTTCCTCCTTTTTAAAAAATGGTACAAAAATTAAGCCTCAACTAATTTAGTTGTGACAATTGATAACTTGATACTATCTGAACACTCTGCGATATTCCTAATATTCAGTTTTCAAGGTACAAAGCTTTTTGAGAAAACTTCGTGAGAATCACTTGAAAAGATATGATATGTAATATATAATAGATATGAAATCATTCTTTGAGTGATTCTTGTGTAGAGTGTAGCTGAGTTGTCCAGACTGTGAGCTGCACTCTATTTATTTACTTTACTTCAACCGATAGAACATTTTGAACTAATTTCATTTCGATTTCATCATTAGCAAATGCTTTCATAAATGCTTCTAAAATTACATTTTGTGGTATTCCAACCTGATTGCATTTCTCTTTAAAATCTTTCTGAATATTTTCCTCGATTGAACTTGTAAAGGCTTTTCTCATATATGCTTACCTCCTTTACAATTATGATTGTATATTACATTTATATGCTTGTCAACCATAAATCAATTTTCTTTAAATATATTTTTAGATATTATGTTGTTACCAATATTCAGCTTTTAAGATGTAACTCATTTAATTATGTCGTAATTTCACAAGTATACAAAACAGATCGTC
>CAYPAB010000163.1:0-1112 GCA_964408605.1 uncultured Eubacteriales bacterium | reverse complement strand
ATCTTGAGCTGGCCCTTTACGAAGGCCGCTATTACGTCAGCTTTCCGCCCGTGCCCTCCATTCCCATGGCGCTCTACACGCTGATCTGGGGCGACGACGTGCCCGGCGGCCTGTTTCAAAAGATATATATCGCCCTTGCCTGCCTGATCGTTCTTTCAGAAATCCAGCGCAGCAAGCGCATGCAGCCGCGCGAATGTGTCGCATGGGCGATATTGCTGTGCCTCGGAAACGCCATGCTGCCCATATCGCTGGTGGGCGGCGTATGGTACGAGGCGCAGATCCTCGCCTTTCTGTTTTCAGTTTCAGCCATTGTCGCCATGCGCCGGAGAAGGCCCCTGCTTTCCTGTCTCTGCTATGCGCTGAGCGTGGGCTGCCGCCCCTTCAGCGTAGTGCTGGGGCCGGTGCTGCTGACGCTCTATATTGAGGACGCCCGCCGCCGAAAATATTCCCTGCGTCAAGGCTTTATCCGCCTGCTCCCGGGGCTTCTGACCGGTCTTGCCATAGCCGCCTGCTATGCGGGCTACAACTATGTCCGCTTCAACGATCCCTTCGAGTTTGGGCATAACTACCTTCCGGAATTTACCCGCAGCGAATACGGTCAGCTTTCTCTGAAATACGTCTCCGACAACTGGCGCACACTCTTCTTCGGCTCCCCGTTCACGATAGACGGCGCCACGCTCTCCATCAATCAGTTCGGCTTTTCTATGTTCCTGAGCTGTCCCATTTTCATTCTGAATACCGTCTGGCTGATAAAGGATGTGTTCCGCCGCCGCTTCACGCCTGTAAAGCTGATAATCGTGCTGATGTGCGCCGTCAATCTGCTTTTGCTGCTGATGCATCGCACCCTCGGCGGCTATCAATTCGGCGCGCGCTATGCGTTGGAGCTGGTGCCGATGTGCTTTGTCTGGTATCTCGTCAGTCTGGATCGCGGCCCGCTCACCCGATGGGAAAGCGTGCTGATGGTCTTTGGCCTTGCGTTCAACTTTATGGGCGGCTGTCTCGTTCATGTCTGAAAAGGGAGGCGCGTTTCTTGAAGAAACTCACAGCTCTGTTTTCACCCGCAGATCTGCGCTGCGGCTATGCCGACGCCGGAGACTTTCTTCGCGTGGTCT
>CAYPAB010000162.1:0-1114 GCA_964408605.1 uncultured Eubacteriales bacterium | reverse complement strand
GGGCTTTTTGCCGATCAAATGGGTATGCCCATCGATGAGCCCGGGCATCAGGAAGCAATCGCTGTTTGCCTCCCCCTGTCCAAAAACCGTTTCCCTGCTGATTTTTCCGTTCTCTATCACGATGGTTGCGGCATCGTATATACGAATGCCGTCAAATACCGGATAGTTCAAGACTTGTTTTCCTTGCATTTTGGTACCTCCTCGTCATTCCGGCAGAAAGCAGCTGGAGTACACAATTCCTTCCGGGCTGCAAATGTGGGGCAACTCGAGTTTGCTATCTGCGCATTGGGCTGATTTGTCCAATGCATAAGGCTGTAGGCTGCATTCTGCGGAGGATGCTGTCAGGATGCGGTTGGTTGATAACTCGTGTTAATTGTTTGTACAATTCGACCGGTATAAAGAAAAGTAAGTGTCGAGAATCAGTGGCTTTGCCATCTGCCATAAGTATAGCAAAGAATATACGAGGAAGCTATGGACGGAAAGACAGAGTTTATTGCGGACTGTTCCCTTGACTCTTTGTGCCAAAAGCACTAATATATAGAGGGAGGTGGACACGATGAAGATCAGCATGTGGATGATCGTGGAAAAGATGGGAAAATACCAGCCGAAATACAGCATTCTGGACGGAAAAGCCTGCATGACCGGCGTTCGCTTTCTTTCGGATGAGGGAGATATTGTTTTCCAGCCCCAATATGTTTATCTCAGCATCGACAATAGTGCTTCCCTTTGACGATCTGCAGTTGGCATCCGCCCGCTATCTTCAAACTCTTTTCGCCCTTCAATACGCCGGAGAAAAGCCGGGGATCTACCCTATGGAGGATGTTGGCCTTCCTTACCTGCTGCGGCTGTTTCAGGAGCAGAATCAAACCCAGCGGCTGATCCACCCAGCCCTGCAAGCTCTCAAACAGTATGATGCTGAGAAAAACAGCGAGCTATATCATACCCTCTACCAATATCTGCTCCACGAGCGAAGTGTCATTCGCACAGCTCAGGTGATACACATTCATAAAAATTCCCTGATGTACCGCCTGCAACGAATCCAGTCCATCATAGACGTCAATCTGGATGACCCATTGGCAAGGATGTATTTGCTGCTGTCGTACATGATGGATGA
>CAYPAB010000161.1:0-1119 GCA_964408605.1 uncultured Eubacteriales bacterium | reverse complement strand
ATTATGCTTTCAGCGGTTGCACGAGTCTCGCATCGGTCACAATCCCCGACAGCGTTACAAGTATAGGCTATGATGCTTTCTCCAATTGCACGAGTCTCGCATCTGTCACAATCCCCGACAGCGTTACAAGTATAGGCTATGATGCTTTCTCTGGTTGCACGAGTCTCGCATCGGTCACAATCGGCAACGGTGTAACGAGTATAGGCGAGTGGGCTTTCAACGGTTGCCAAAACCTTAAATCGGTATATATAAATGACCTCGCATCATGGCTTAATATTGAATTTTCGGAAAATGGGGTTTCCAATCCTCTGTATTATGCCGATTATTTATACATAAACGGCAAATTGGCAACCGATGTTGTTATCCCCGACGGTGTAACTTCAATACCGAGATACGGGTTGAGTTGTAAAAACATCAAAAGCATTGTCATACCCGACAGCGTGACGAGTATAGGCGAAGATGCTTTCTACGGTTGCACGAGTCTTACATCAATAAACGTTGATGCAGAGAATCAATATTATTCATCACTTAACGGTGTTTTGTTCAATAAAAATAAAACAGAACTTATACAATATCCGATAGGTAAAACCGATACACAGTACACAATCCCCGACAGCGTTACAAGTATAGGCGAGGGCGCTTTCTACAATTGCACGAATCTCGCATCGGTCACAATCCCCGGCAGTGTGACGAGTATAGGCGAGTGGGCTTTCTACAATTGCACGAATCTCGCATCGGTCACAATCGGCAACGGTGTGACGAGTATAGGCAGTTATGCTTTCGAAGATTGCACGAGTCTCGCATCTGTCACAATCCCCGACAGCGTGACGGAAATAGAAAGTTATGCTTTCACCGGTTGCGAAAACCTCGAATCCGTCTATATAAATGACCTTGCATCATGGCTTAATATTAAATTTTCGGAAAATGGGGTTTCCAATCCTCTTGTATATGCCGATTATTTATACATAAACGGCAAGTTGGCAACCGATGTTGTTATCCCCGACGGTGTAACTTCAATACCGAAATACGGTTTGAGTTGTAAAAACATCAAAAGCATTGTCATACCCGACAGCGTGACGAGTATAGGCGGTTCTGCTTTCTCCGGTTGCACGAGTTTAA
>CAYPAB010000160.1:0-1123 GCA_964408605.1 uncultured Eubacteriales bacterium | reverse complement strand
AAACAGCACCCTTGCGGCCATCGCCGCCAGTACCTACAAGGCAGAGAATGCGGATATGCTGGGGGCCGAGGCCGCCTACTGTGCTCTGGAGGACGAGCTGCAACGCCGTCTCGACACCTACACCCGCACTCACGATTATGACGAATACCATTTTGACCTCGACACCATCGAACATGATCCCTATGTGTTGATCTCTATGATTTCCGCACTCCATGAGGGCGCGTGGACGCTGGACGAGGTGCAGGGGACGCTGCAAGACCTCTTTGACCGCCAGTACATTTTGACCGAGGATGTGGTTGCCGAGGTGCGCTACCGCACGGTCACACGGACGGACAGCGAGGGCAACGACTATGACGTAGAGGTGCCGTACAACTATTACATCTGCTATGTCACGCTGGAAAACTTCAACCTTTCCCATGTCCCGGTTTACATGATGTCCGAGGAGCAGCTTTCCATGTACGCCCTGTATATGTCTACGCTGGGGAACCGGCCCGATCTGTTCCCCTCGTCCGGCTATATCGGGAAATACATCACCAACCGCCCGCCGGAGCACGAAGTCCCGGAGTCCTATCTGGATGATGAAACCTTTGCCGCCATTTTGAAAGAAGCGGAAAAGTATCTCGGTTTTCCCTATGTGTGGGGCGGTAGCAGCCCGTCCACGTCCTTTGACTGCTCCGGCTTCGTCAGCTACGTCTACAATCAATGCGGCTGGAGTTTCGGACGGCTGGGGGCGCAGGGCCTTTATAACATCTGCTCCCGGACGAGCAGCCCCCGCCCCGGTGATCTGGTGTTCTTTGTCGGCACCTATGACACAGCGGGAATTTCCCATTGCGGCATCTATGTAGGCGACGGCTGGATGCTCCACGCGGGAGATCCCATCGGCTACGCCAACCTCAACAGCAGCTATTGGCAATCCCATCTTTACGCCTACGGGCGACTACCGTAAAGGAGGCATTTTGATATGGCAATTACGAAAAGCGCAAAAATTGAGGCCGAGATTGAAAAGGTCAAAGCCAAAATTGCCGAGCAGCAGGCACGGCTCAAAGAATTGGAGCAGAAGAAGCTGGAGGCAGAAAACAGCGAGATCGTGGAGATCGTGCGCGGCATGAGTATCTCCCTTGCC
>CAYPAB010000159.1:0-1123 GCA_964408605.1 uncultured Eubacteriales bacterium | reverse complement strand
TGGGTGCCGTCGTCCCCAGCCTCTGCGCCGTTGCCACGGAGACGGAAATCCCCGAGACCGCAGAGCAGACCCTTCCCCAGGAAACGGAGCCTGTCCCGGAGGAGGCCCTTCCCACAGCGCAGACCCAGCCCACTCCCACGGAGGAGTCGGTTCCCATGGATACCCTTCCCCAGGTGCCTGAGGAGGAGGTCCCCGCCCACAGCATTCAGATCCCCAGGTTTTACCAGACGGACTATCCCGATGTGCTCTATTCCTTCGGAACCGTTGCCAATGATGGTTGCGGCATCACCTGTCTTGCCATGGTTGCCACCTATCTGACAGAGCATCCCTACCTGCCCGATGAGCTGGCCGGCTACTTCGGCGGCTATCTGGAGGGGGTTGTCACCAATGTGGACCGGCTGGAGGCCGCCTCCACCCTGTTGCAGCTGCCCTGGCGGAAAGCCACCAATTTCCACGATGCCATGAAGGCCATGCACGAGGGCAAGGTGGTCATCGCCATGATGGACCAGAAGTCCCTTTTCACGGACAAGCAGCATTTCATCGTCCTGGCCGGCACCACGGAGGACGGAAAGATCCTGGTCAACGATCCCTACGAGCCCAATTATGACCTGTGGAACCTGAAAAACGCCTTCCTCTATGGCTTCCGGGAGGAGGATCTGGTAGGCGGCTTCAGCGGTGCCTGGATCTATGACAAGAGTGCTATGCCCGAGGAGCCCTTCATCTACACCGAGGAAAAGGTGGAGGTGGAATGCCGCTACCCCGGCCTGGAGCTGAGCCGGGAGGACCGGGAGCTTCTGGCCCGGATGGTCTGGGTAGAGGCCCGGGGAGAAACCGGCGAGGGCCAGCAAGCCGTGGCCGAGGTGGTCCTCAACCGCCTGTTTGCGGACGATTACTCCGACAATCTGCGGGATATTATCTATTCCGACAATCAATTCCGCTCCATACACTGGCTGGATGAGGCGGAGCCCACCCAGACCCAGTATGACGCGGTGGAAGATGCCCTGAACGGGCCCTACATTCTCCCCATCGATGTGGTCCACTTTGCCACCTACCCGGTGAACAGCCAAATCTGGGGCACCATCGGCGGTCATGTGTTCTGCTACCGCTGGAAGGGCGAATAAAA
>CAYPAB010000158.1:0-1127 GCA_964408605.1 uncultured Eubacteriales bacterium | reverse complement strand
TCCGGTGAACTTGATGTTTCCGCCATCGAACTCTAAGCTGCTAAATTATTGTTTAGCACACTAATAACTCCTACCAACGGCGGGGGTTAAATAAAAGAACAGCCGTTGCTTGTCGGTTCTCAATATTTCAAAGGAGAATTGACAATGAAACAAAATTTAATCAATGACGTGCTTCAGGAAATGATACCGTTCCTGAATAACGCGCAAGCAGAAAAACTACAAATGGTATTGCAACACACACTTTTTAACTATGAAATAGCGGAAAGTGAAAATAAGGATAATTCTTCAGAACAGAACTTGGTAGAACTGTTCTTATCGGCAAAGCGAATTGAGGGCTGTTCTGAGAAATCCTTAAAGTATTATTTGGCAACTATACAATCAATGCTTGATGAAGTAGGAAAACAGGTTAAGCATATACAGACAGATGATATTCGTAATTATCTGACCGAATATCAAACAAGAAAGAAATCAAGCCGAGTAACGATTGATAACATACGAAGAATTTTATCAAGTTTCTTTTCTTGGCTTGAAGATGAAGATTACATATTAAAAAGTCCGGTTAGAAGGATACATAAAGTCAAAACTGCAAGTAATATTAAAGAAACTTATTCCGATGAAGATTTGGAACTTATGCGTGATAATTGCTCTGAAATCAGAGATTTGGCAATGATTGATATGCTTGCTTCTACCGGAATGAGAGTCGGAGAAATGGTGCTGCTAAACAAGGCGGACATTAACTTTAACGAGCGAGAATGCATTGTTTTCGGTAAAGGCGACAAGGAAAGGATTGTCTACTTTGATGCAAGGACAAAGATACACTTAACAGAGTACTTACAAAGTAGAAACGATGATAATCCGGCATTGTTTGTTACTTTGAAAGCTCCGTATAGCAGAATATCCATTGGCGGTATTGAAGTCCGACTTCGTAAATTTGGAAAACAATTAGGTTTGCAAAAGGTACATCCACATAAATTTAGACGTACCCTTGCAACTATGGCGATAGATAAAGGAATGCCTATTGAGCAGTTGCAACAACTCTTAGGGCATAGACGAATAGATACAACCTTGCAATATGCAATGGTTAAACAGAGCAATGTAAAGATTGCTCATAGGAAATATATAGGATA
>CAYPAB010000157.1:0-1135 GCA_964408605.1 uncultured Eubacteriales bacterium | reverse complement strand
GGATCATCATTACCTCCTTCGAGGATGCCCTGGCCGCCCAGGTAGCCCTGACCGCCTTTATCCCCATGCTGATGGGTACCGGCGGTAACTCCGGCTCCCAGGCCAGCGTCACCATCATCCGTTCCCTGAGCCTGAACGAGCTGCAGCTGCGGGATTTGTTCACCGTGCTGTGGAAGGAGCTGCGGACCGCCATTATGTGCGGCCTGTGCCTGGCGGTGGTGTGCTTCGGCAAGATCTGGCTGGTGGACCATCTGCTGATGGCCAACGAGGATATCACCTTGATGGTGGACGCGGTGGTGTGCCTGGCTCTTTGCGTCACCGTTATCATCGCCAAGCTGGTGGGCGGCAGCCTGCCCCTCATTGCCAAGGCCCTGGGGGCCGACCCGGCGGTGATGGCCAGCCCCTTCATCACCACCATTGTGGACGCGGTGAGCCTGCTGGTGTATTTCCTCTTCGCCCAGATGCTGCTGGGGGTATAAAATGGATAAAAGGTGCGTTGCAAAGAGACTGCAACGCACCTTCTTTCTGTTCAGTTCTTCCGGTAGAGCATCCGGATGGAATTGAGGACGCAGAGCATGGCCACACCGGAATCGGCGAAGACCGCCAGCCACATGGAGGCGTGGCCCAGAAGGCCCAGAACCATGACCACCAGCTTGATGGCCAGGGCGAAGATCACGTTCTGCCAGGCGATGCGCTGGGTTTTCCGGGCGATGGCCAGGGCCTGGGGCAGGGCCGCCATGTCGCTGGTCATGAAGACCACATCCGCCGCCTCAATGGCTGCGTCGGCACCGCTGCCCATGGCGGCACCCACGTCGGCTCCTGCCAGGACAGGCGCGTCGTTGATGCCGTCGCCGACGAACATGGCGCAGCCCGTCTCCCGGCGAATCTGCTGGAGCCGCTCCAGCTTATCCTGGGGAAGAAGCCCTGCGTGAACCTGGTCGATGCCTACGGCCCTGGCCACAGCCTGAGCGGAGGCGGCGGCATCGCCGGTGAGCATGACGGGAGTCAGGCCGTCGGCTTTCAGCCGGGAAATGGCAGCCCCCGCATTTTCCTTGATGGTGTCGGCAATGGTGAGAAAGCCCTGATAGACACCATCCACTGCCACCAGAACCCGGGTGCCGTAGCCTTCTTCCTG
>CAYPAB010000156.1:0-1137 GCA_964408605.1 uncultured Eubacteriales bacterium | reverse complement strand
TGTGTGACCGGGATACGGTGTTCAACATGACCAACCACACCTACTTCAATCTGGCGGGCCAGAGTAGCCCTGAGCGGGCCATGGACCAGCTTCTCACCATGCCCGGCAGGTTCTTTCTGCCCGATGACGAAGCCAACATCCCCACGGGAGAAATGCGGAGCGTGGAGGGTACTCCCATGGACTTCCGGACCCCCAAGCCCATCGGCCGGGATATCGGGGAGGATTACGAGCCTCTGAAACTCCAGGGCGGGTACGATCACTGCTGGGAGGTATTCTGCAATCCCTGTGCCTATCTGGAGGACCCCATTTCCGGCCGGGCCATGGCCGTATCCACAGACTGCCCCGGCATCCAGCTCTACGCCGGCAACTTCCTGGAGGAAACCGGCAAGGGGGGTATCCGATATGGCAAGCGCGCCGGCGTTGCTCTGGAGACCCAGTTCTATCCCGATGCCCTCCACCATTCCCAGTGGCCTCAGCCCATTACCCGCCAGGGAGAAGCCTACGAAAGCCAGACCATCTACCGGTTTTCCTGGTAATTCCCTTTTTCCCTTCCCTACGCACTTCCCGGGGAACCCTGCATAAACTGTCCTATAAGCCTATGCTTAAATCCAGTTACAGGAGGTATCCCCATGTCTGAACAATGCCCGGATGGTCTGCGCTGCAATCCTCAGGAGCTGCGCCAGGCCATGGCCGTGCACACCAGAAAAATTACCGACGCCTGTCGGGACAAAGACTGCGTGGAGGATCTGCGGGTGTACTTAACCACCAGCTCCCAGCAGACCCTGGAGGAGGCCGGAAGTGTCCGGGTCCGGTCCGCCCAGCTGCTCTACACCTACATGGATGTGGAGCCCGTGGCCTTCGACCGGAACCACTACTGCATTGACATCACCTTTTACTACCGGATCCTGGCCGATGCCATTGTGGGCGCCAACCGTCCGGCGGCCCTGACGGGGCTGGCCGCCTTCTCCAAGCGGGCGGTGCTCTGCGGAGAGGACAGCCGGGCCCACATCTTCACCAGCAACTCAGGGCCCGGAGAGCTGGAAGCTGCCCTGCCTGGTTCCCATAACCGTCCCACCGCAGTGGTAGAGGTGCTGGACCCCATGATTTTGGGCTCCAGGGTCCAGGAAGACGCTTCCG
>CAYPAB010000155.1:0-1139 GCA_964408605.1 uncultured Eubacteriales bacterium | reverse complement strand
CCAACTGAGCTAAAGGCCCGTATTGGCATGTGATCGGCTGACCACAAGGAGAATTCTATCATAAACATGGGTTTCTGTCAAGCCATTTCTTGCGGAAAACGAAAAAACTGTTTTTTACGGACTCTTGCAAAACCTGGGGAAATAGGCTACAATAGCCTTACGAAAAAAAGGAGGAATTGCTATGGAACCGAAAAAAATCATGAATATCTTCTCTGACACTGCCTATGTCCGCATGGGTGGCAGCCAGGAGGAGCTGAAGACCGCCGAATATCTGCGCCAGCAGGTCCGGGACATGGGTCTGGATGCCCAAATCGTTCCCTTTGATGTGCCCATGGCCACCATCGGCAAGGCGACTTTCCAGGCCGACGGCGTGGAGGTCACCTGCAAAGGGTACCTGTGCGCCGGCAATGCAGATGTGGAGGCACCCTTCTACTACCTCCGGGGCAGTGACAAATATAGCCTTTCCCAGTGCAAGGGCAAGATCGTCATGGTGGACGGCTACCTGGGCTACTGGGTCTACCAGGATCTGCTGGAAAACGGCGCCCTGGGCTTTGTCACCTATGACGGCAACGCCAACTATGTGGACTTTGACATCGACCAGCGGGAGCTGCGCAGCTATGTCCACAAGGGCAACCGCATCCCCGGCGTGAATATCAACGCCAAGGATGCCATCCGGCTCATCAATCAGGGTGTCACCACCGCCAAAATTACATTGGAGCAGGAGGAGACCGTGGGTCAGTCCCACAATGTGATCCTGGACCTGCCCGGCGAGATCGACGAGTATATCGCCCTGACCGCCCACTATGATTCCACCAGCCTGTCCCAGGGCGCTTACGACAACATGTCCGGCTCTGTGGGCCTGCTGGGCATTGCCGAGCACTTTGCCAAGAATCCCCATCGCTATGGCCTGCGGTTCATCTGGTGCGGCAGCGAGGAGCGAGGCCTGCTGGGCTCCAAGGCCTACTGCGAGAATGAGGAGGCCCTGAAAAACTGCGCCCTGTGCATCAATCTGGACATGATCGGCTGCATCATGGGCAAATTTATCTCCTGTGTTACCGCCGAGGAGAAGCTGTGCCACTACATTTCCTACCTGGGAAGCGAGCTGGGTTTCCCCATCCGGGTGGAGCAGGATGTGTATT
>CAYPAB010000154.1:0-1152 GCA_964408605.1 uncultured Eubacteriales bacterium | reverse complement strand
TTGTAAATCTTTTTCATTTCTTCTCGTTCATCAGCAATTTTCTGATCCTTCGCTGTGTCAGATTCCTGTTTCAATTTCTTAGGAGTATCATAATATAACTCTCTTCCCAGATAGACACAACCAGACACGCCGAATTTCTTTTTTTCCGGGAATTTCTGATAATCGATATAAGGCGTACCGCAATGTGGACAGCAGAAGGAATTGTAATAGTGGAAAGTTTTTCCGTCGGTCTGATGCGTCCAGCTGTCTTTGTCTATTTCCTGTGACGAAATCGAACAGCACTCCAAACCGTCGTCGGAATAGGCCACATCGCATTGCCCCATGTAAAGGGAATAGGCATGGAAACAGAAAGATTTTCCACAATCAGGGCAGATACCCACCATTCGAATATTGGCGGGTGTAATATATCCCAGGTATTTCAGTGCTTTCATAGGAAGATCCTGTCCACGGTTCATTTCCTGACGCACTTTGGTATTTTCCCCACCACATGCCAGGAAATGCCCTTCCATTCGGTATCCAATATCCTGTAACGTAATATTACGTTCCTCCGGGATATCAGAAATAAAGCCGTCGATCTGCGCCACAGGAACGGAATGACAGGCTCCTTTTCTTTCAGGGGTACAGCACCACGCAGTTCATATTGCACTGCCAGGGGATTGCATTTCAGCCATTCCAACAGCGTCGCAGATTCCACATAGATTCCCATACCACCAAACAGCACAACAAAAGCGCAGGCAGCCGAACTTACACCCGATATTCCGCCCAGCGCAGTCAGAAACCATCCGACGATCAATCTAAGAACGTGAGTACATTTTTTCTAAACTCCATATTTCTCCCTTCAAATATAATAACCTAAATTTAATATAGCATAGCGCATAGAAAAAATGCCAGAGATAAAAGTACCTCTGGCATAATATTTCTGCATTTCTCAATGTTTTAACATATTCTCAATAAAAAATCCCACGCCCCCTTGTCGGATCATTCACCAGAATATGAGTAACAGCACTATAATTAGCCCATTTTGTATCACAGTACTTTCAGACACGAATTATGGGCATTATTATTTTTCACTCTCTATATTGACATTTTTTCAAAATATATATATTATCATAATAAGAAATGGGTTTTTCGACCGTAAAGTATTTACTCAAG
>CAYPAB010000153.1:0-1161 GCA_964408605.1 uncultured Eubacteriales bacterium | reverse complement strand
GTAATGGCACAGATGCTTGGAAAGATTAAGGGGTACGAAGATCAGCTTCGTTCCCTTAAAAAAGAAAACATGCAGCTTGACCTAAATATCAATGCTTGTATTGACAGTAATGACGATGATGGAGCAAAGAATTTCTTGAATCGTCAGGATGATGTGGTTGAGAAGATTGAGATTATCAAATCAGCGTTGACTGAATTAAAGGAGAATGCTGAATTGCAAGAAGAAATCGTTAAAGCATTGTTTGATGAATTGAATGACCTGAAGGCTGAGAAAGAAAATGCAATTCTTACATTAGAAACGGCACAAGTAACAAAATCATTAAAAGCTACATCTATCTCTACAGATGAAGAGGACAAGATGCTTGAAAAGGTAAGAGATGGTGTAAAGAAAACAAAAGAAGAAGCAGATGGTAATAGAATCGTTTATGAATCTTCTGCAACAGTTCAACAGAAACGTCTTGATCAGAAGATGAAAGATGAAGAAATTCAGAAGAGATTAGACAAACTGAAAGCAGGTAAAAAGAAATGATTGTGCTAAATGTGGGTGTATTTATTATATGTGTTTGTGCTTGCTTTATTGCAGGTTTCCTGCTTGGAAGAAGTAAGAAAAAATAGGTAATTTGGAGGACATATGAAACCAATTATTAACCCTTGGATTGTATATGTTGCTGGAAGATGTGATGTAGTCTGGAGTGTGTTTGTGACAATGTTTTTCTGTTCAAGTATAGCTGTTGTTTCATGGTATATAGCGTATCTAATGGATATAACAAAATTAACAGTACCTCGATGGGTGAAAATAACTGTCTTAATAAGCGGACTTCTAACGATATTTGTGCCAGACAAAACAACAATATTGACTATGGCAACATTAAATTACGTCACTACTGATAATGTTGAAATAGCTGCAGGAACGGTGACAGATGTTATTGATTATGTTACAGATAAAATCGAAGGTATTTTAGAAGAAGATAAATAATTTTTGCTTTGTGTAGTGTCATAGCTACGCAGAGTGTTTTAGAGAAAATAGTGGTGAAAGGAGATTTGTATAGTAGATATACAGACATATATACAGGTGAACGATATATGACCGAGCAAAACGCACTAAGACACTACATTTCAAAGGCTTACAAAGTAAGGAAAAGACAGAATTACGAAGAAATGA
>CAYPAB010000152.1:0-1164 GCA_964408605.1 uncultured Eubacteriales bacterium | reverse complement strand
ATTCAGGCAGTATGGACGGTCTTTTCAGAAACGGTGATGTACAGAAAGTAGTAACTAGACTTCTCCCGATTGCGCTTAGATTTGATGATAATGGCGAACTTGAATCATGGTTGTTTTCTAATAACAAACAGAGGCTTGAACCTGTAACAGTAGACAACTATGACACATATGTAGACTCTGTAATGAAAAAATCTCATATGGCAATGGGTGGTACAAATTATGCTCCTGTTCTGAGAGATATTGTAAATCATTATAAAAATATTGAACCGAGTAGTATTCCAGCTTTTATCATCTTTATTACAGATGGAGAAAACTGGGATGCAACTGAAACAAATGAAATTGTTAGAGAGCTTTCTAATTACAATATGTTTGTACAATTTATTGGTATTGGTGATGAGAATTTCAGATATTTAAAAGAACTAGACAACCTTAGTGGAAGAAAACACGACAATACAGGATTTACTGCTGTAAAAGACATGAATAAACTGACAGACGAACAGCTTTATACAGAAATTCTGAGACAGTATAAAGATTGGCTTAATAATAAATAAGAAGGAGAAAAGAATATGAGTACAGTAATTAACATGAGTAAAAACCAGAAAATTAACATGGCAAAGGACGATGGGTCTGCAATTAAGAACTTTTTCATTGGAGTAAATTGGGATCAGAATAGATATGCTGGCGAGTCAGATATTGATTTTGATATTCACGGATTTCTTACAAACTCAGACAGAAAAGTAATTTATCCAAAAGACATTGTGAACTACAGCACATATGGAGATGGTACTGCATATCCTTGGATTGAATTTTCTGGCGACAATCTTACTGGCGATGATTCAAAGGGAATTATGTTTGATGGCAAACACTATGATGAGTATTTTATTGTCCATGCTGATACATTTCCTACAGACAGAACTGATTTTACTATCTGCCTGACTATTTTTAGAGCTGTACAGAGACTTCAGAACTTTGGAATGGTTAATAATGCAAGAATGGTTATCTGTGACTATGACAATCCAAGTGGAACAAAATGGGAATATGACCTTTCTGAAAATGATAAATTTGAAAGTCTTAATGCAGTTGAGATGGGTCGCTTGTATCGTTATGGCGATGGATTCAAGTTTCAGGCACTTGGATCAGGATATGTTGGTGGCATGACAGAAC
>CAYPAB010000151.1:0-1169 GCA_964408605.1 uncultured Eubacteriales bacterium | reverse complement strand
TCAAGCCATTTCCTCTATTATCGAAGTTAAGGAACAGAGCGACATTGACAGTTTTTTCGGTACGGGCGAAACAACGGTACTCAAAAACGAAATCAGAGGCCTTGACGATTTTGAACTTATTTGCTTTTTAGTAATTAGAAATTAGGAGTTAGGAATTAGAAATTAAGGACGGAGGCAATGAAAATGGCATTTCCGAAATCTACAACAGTTAACAAAATAATGCCGAAAGAAGCGTTTTACAAAAATCTTACACTAAAGCCGGAAGTCAAAAACGCTTTCGTTTCCGATATTAAAAGAATTGTTTGGAAAAACAAACTTTCGGCGAATACCTTAAACATCGAAAAGGGCGAAAGCGTTTCGGAAATTTTAGTGTTGCAAATTGAACTGAAAGTTAAAAACTACAACCCGAAAATATTGGAAACCGTTTCAAAAACCAACGCTCACAATATTTTGTATATTCTCACTTTTGAAAACGAAACGCAAACGGCTCTCTTTTATAACAAACTTTATAAAACCGAGTGGAAACAGGGTGAAGTCGAAATTGAGTTAAACGGACTTGATATGGACAGCGTTTGGGAAAACCTTGTTAAAAGTGTGGAATTGGGAATTAGGAATGAGGAATTAAGTTCGTGGGACGATAATCTGTCGTTGGACAACAATATAGCGTTGCACGAAAAACAAGAAAAATTGCAAAAAGAGATTGAAAGACTTGAAAAACAAGCGCGGAACGAAAAACAGCCGAATAAGAAGTTTGAGTTTGTGCGGAAATTAAATCAAATGAAAAAGGATGCGGCAATCTATGACAAGGGACGAATTTATACAGAAAAGAATTCTTGAGCCGAATACATACCGCACAGGATATGTTGCTTTTTTGGATATTCTTGGATTCAAGGGTATTTGTAGGGATAAATCTTGTGAAGAAATAAAAGCACTTTTTGATGAAATCTTGCTATTAAAATATGATTACATAAAGTGTTTTGCTAACTTGATTGTTCCTCAGAATATTGTAGATAAAGTAGAAATTAAAATTATTTCAGACAGTGTTATAGTTACCGTTCCGATTGGTGAAGACGGCATTGTATTTATGCTATGGTTTTGTGCTATGTTACAAAATAAGATGTTAAACTGCGGTGTGATTTTGCGAGGTGGAATTTCTTTTGGAACTTATT
>CAYPAB010000150.1:0-1184 GCA_964408605.1 uncultured Eubacteriales bacterium | reverse complement strand
ATTTTCTTCAATCTTTACCCAAAGAGATGAATCTTTGATCACTTCGTTTCCTGTACCATCAATAACAGCTTTCGGACTCATAATTCCTGTTGTAAGTGTACCTGTCTTGTCAGTACAAATAATATCTACATAAGCTAATTCTGGAATCTTGTTTGGATTCTTTGCCAGAATGTTGAACCTCTCCATTGTTTTTACATTCTGTTTTGTAACCAGCTTTACAATAAGTGGAAGTCCTTCTGGAACTGCTGCCACAATGATTGTAAGTGCTACTGAGAAATTCTGAGCAAACTTCTGAATAAGATTGAATACACCATCGTTGAAATATTCTTTAAAGCCAACTTGTGTAATACCAGACGCTGTAAGGATAATGAATGTAAGTGCTGCTGCGATTGTTCCCCATTTTGAAATGAAATCACTTAGATTGTCCAATGCAATATCAAGTGCTGTTTTAGGAGCTTCAAGCGTCTGCATCTTTACCATTGTATCTCCGTTTACAGTATTGATACCTACATCTGTTACGACCATTTTACCTTCGCCAGCCATAACTGTTGTTCCTGCAAAGAGACAATTTTCATTTGTATAAGCATCTGTGGATGTTGTTTTCTGATGAACATATCCTTCGACTGGTTTCTTTTTACATTCTTTACTTTCGCCATTGATAGCTGCGTTGTTTACTGAAATCTTTCCTTCTACAATATATCCGTCTGCAAAGATTTCTTGTCCCATTCCAAGACAAACAATGTCGCCAACTACAATATCATCTTTATTGATTGTTTCTACCTTGCCGTTACGAATAACATCACAATACCTTACTGACGTTTTTGCTCTAAGTTCTGCAGCTGACTTCTGAACACCAAGTCCAGTTTTTACTGCAATAGATGTTACAATAGCCAGAACAACCATAATCATAATTGGTTCTGAAAATTCCATAACGCCCATAAATGCAAGAACAAGCTGTACTATAGCGATCGCAATAAGAATGAGTGTGATTTTTTCACTCAGAGCTTCTTTTGCAAATTCATACCACTTTTTCAGTTTTGGTTCAGGCAGTTTATTGTTGCCATATTTTTCTCTGTTACTTAAAACTTCGCTACTTGTTAATCCTTTCATTTTTATCTCCTTTGTTTTTATATATGTATTAATGCGTTTAATGCACCAATCTACAAAATTGATTTCAGGTAGAT
>CAYPAB010000149.1:0-1191 GCA_964408605.1 uncultured Eubacteriales bacterium | reverse complement strand
GCCGTGTGTCCTCCTTTATCAATTGCTCTTACCAACTTGCCTTCTTCACACCGGGAATCTGTCCTGCATGAGCAAGTTCCCTGAAGCAAATACGGCAAACACCGTATTTACGAAGATAAGCATGCGGTCTACCACAGATTTTGCATCTGTTGTACTGTCTTGTGGAATACTTTGCAGGTCTCGCCTGCTTAACTTTCATAGATGTCTTAGCCACGATGACCCTCCTTACTTAGCAAACGGAGCGCCGAGAAGCGTAAGCAATTCGCGGCCTTCTTCGTCTGTGTTGGCGGTTGTGATAAAGTTGATATCCATACCGCGAACCTTATCGATTTTATCGTACTCAATTTCAGGGAAAATAAGTTGTTCCTTAACACCGATGGAGTAGTTACCTCTGCCATCGAATGAGTTGGGGTTGATACCTCTGAAGTCTCTAACTCTGGGGAGAGCGAGATTGAAGAATCTGTCAAGGAACTCATACATACGGTCACCGCGAAGGGTAACCTTTGCACCGATGTCCATACCTTCACGAAGTTTGAAGTTAGCAACTGATTTTTTTGCTTTGCAAACAACGGGAGTTTGACCGGTGATTTGCTTGAGATCGCTGATGATGGCGTCAAGAACCTTGGAGTTATCTTTAATCTCGCCGGATGTAACGCTGACAACGATTTTGTCAAGTTTGGGAATCTGCATAACACTCTTGTAGCCGAATTTCTTCATAAGCTGAGGGGCTACGTCAGAGTTGTAAAAATCTTTAAGTCTTGCTGACATTTTTAGACCCTCCTTAATTAAAATTTAGCGCCGCAAGATTCTTTCTTGCAAACTCTGTACTTTTTGCCGTCTTCAACAATGTGACCGACTCTTGTAGCACGGCCGCATTTGGGGCAAATAAGTTGAACTTTGTCCGCATAAAGAGCGCTTTCGGCTTTAATGATGCCGCCGGGCTCGCCCATTTTGCGGGGTTTTACGTGTTTGGAAACGATGTTTACGCCTTCGACAATAACCTTGCCTTCTGAGGGAGATACCTGAAGTACCTTGCCTTTTTTGCCGCGGTCTTTGCCTTGAATAACGATGACCTCGTCGCCTGTTTTGACATGAACTTTACTCATTTGTCGTACCTCCCATTAAAGTACTTCCGGAGCAGCTGCTCCCTGACGATCTCTCTTTCGGCCGTCTTTTCCAGCATATACCGGC
>CAYPAB010000148.1:0-1203 GCA_964408605.1 uncultured Eubacteriales bacterium | reverse complement strand
TTTTTCACCTGCGCGATGGGCACGGTACGCTCCTCGCCCTCCTGCAGAATCACGGCCGTCTTGGGTGCGAGCTTCATCAGGGATTTGAGCGCATCCGTCGTGCGACCCTTGGAGCGCGCCTCCAGCAGCTTGCCCACCGTGATGAGGGTGAGAATCATGCCCGCAGATTCGAAGTAAAACTCGTGTGCATAGTGCATCGCCCGCTGCATATCGTCCGCCGCCTGTGCGCCAGTCATAGCGAAAAGCGCGTAAACACTGTAGACAAAGGACGCGCCCGAGCCCATCGCTACCAGCGTATCCATATTGGGCGCGCGATTGAGCAATCCTTTAAAACCGGAAATGAAAAATTTCTGATTGACGACCATGATGATCGTGGAGAGCAAAAGCTGCGCAAGACCCGTCGCCACGGGATTTCCTTCAAAAAAGGCGGGCAGAGGCCAACCCCACATGCCATGTCCCATGGACACGTACATCAGCAGGAGCAAAAAGAGCAGGGATGCAAGCAGCCGCTTCTTCAGCACAGGCGTTTCCCGATCCTTCAGCGCATCCTCATCGGCTGAAGCGGGCGCGTCGTTTGCCGCCCGCGCGCCCTTTACGGACGCGCCGTAGCCCGCGCTCTCAACGGCGGCGATGATCTCCTGATCCGAAGCGCTCCCCTCAACCCCCATGGAATTGGTGAGCAGACTGACCGAGCAGGCGGCGACGCCCGCGACCTTGCTCACGGCCTTTTCCACGCGCGCGCTGCAGGCGGCGCAGCTCATGCCGGTTACATTAAATTGCTTCATACGATAATTTCACCTCTTTGAAGCTCGAATGATCTTTCTTCGGACAATGATAAAGCGTCACTTCATCATCTTTTGCAGTATGCCCAGCAATTCGTCGATCGTTTCATCCTTGCCGTCTCGAATATCCTGCGCAACGCAGGAACGGATGTGACTGCCCAGCAGCTCCCGCCCGAAGGCGTTGATGGCTGCGTTGACCGCCGCCGTCTGAGTGAGAATATCCGCACAATAGGCGTCCTTTTCCAGCATGCCCCGAATCCCGCGTATCTGACCTTCGATGCGGCTTAAGCGGTTCATCAGCGCGCGCATTTCCTCCGGCGTTCGAACCTTGGTCTTATGACATGGGCATTGTCTGTTTTCTTCCACGGGAATCACCTCCGAAATCTCCTCATTTCCGCGCTCATTATATACCCCCTATGGG
>CAYPAB010000147.1:0-1206 GCA_964408605.1 uncultured Eubacteriales bacterium | reverse complement strand
GGTGATTTTAATGAGCGACTTATATGATTCAAGACAAAAAATAATATCCGAACTTATTTCGGCAAGACTTGAAAAAGGCTTGTCACAGGAACAGTTGGCACAGTTGATAGGGACTAAGCGTAGCAATATTTGCCGAATCGAAAGCGGAAATCAAAATGTATCTTTAGATATGCTCATTAAAATTGCATCGGCTTTAGGTAAAAATATCAATTTAAGTTTGGAAGAAAGAGAAAAACCGATGAGTAATATATATAATCTGAAACTGTACAATCAGACGCTTGTAACTTTTTCTTTGGAAGAAAAGGGCTTAGAGGGTTTGTGTGTACAAATTCACACCGTGCGTGAAGATTTAAAAGAACTTCTTCCCCTTGACTTAGTTCCCACAAGTGACGGAATATTAAAATGGCTCCGGAAAAGAGTTATTCCGAAAAACAGAGCCTTTGTTGATGAAATTCTGAAATCATTGGGACTTAGTATTAACAATACTAAAGGCATTATAGATGTTTGCAAAGGCTTGTCTTTGAATGACAGCTACTGGGTAGTACCGCAAGAATTTGACGGTACATTTGAAGAATATAACCTTTATGAAAACAGGTTTTCCGAGGTGCTCTCACTTGTAGCGTACACAGGTGCCAACGCATCAAACAGAGCGTTTACAACCTCTCCCGAACTCACAACACAGGGTATGCTTCGTAAAGCGTGGAGATATATAGAAAATGACGGCATTTATCTTTATAAAGGTGGCACAGAAGGTGCGGCAAACACAGGCAAAGAGCCGTACAGCGAGTATTACGCTTATCAAATAGCAAAAGCAATGGGACTTAATGCAGTACCCTATGACCTTGAAAATTGGAAAGGTATTTTAGCATCAAAATGCAAACTTTTTACAGATATTAACACGGCTTTTGTACCCATAGGCAGAATTGTCAAAGAGGGTGGCATCAAGGCTTGTCTTGACTACTATAAATCTATAAGTGATGACGCATACGAAGATCTTTGCAGTATGCTTGTGTTCGATGCAGTTATATATAACGAGGACAGACATTTTGGGAATTTCGGTGTTTTGCGAGATAATCACACAGGTAAAGTTATATCACCGGCACCGATTTTTGATAACGGACTTTCGCTTTTTAATATGGCAATGCCCGATGATTTCAACAATCTTTCCGAGTACGCAAAGACCCGTACAACTCCTTACGGTGTTTC
>CAYPAB010000146.1:0-1214 GCA_964408605.1 uncultured Eubacteriales bacterium | reverse complement strand
GCACACACCGAAGGCCGCTTGTGAGCCGCTTGAGAAGCTTCTTAAATCCGCTATCGCAAATGCGGAAATGAAAAATATGGACGTAACTTCACTTTACGTCGCAAAGTGCTGGGTCGGTCAGGGTCCCACTCTCAAGAGAATCAGACCCCGTGCAAGAGGCAGCGCTAACAGAATCAACAAAAAGACATCTCATATCACCCTTGTACTCAAGGATGCAGAATAAGCGAGAGGAGGAAATATAATGGGCCAGAAAGTCAATCCTACCGGATTAAGAATAGGCGTTATCAAAGACTGGGAATCTCGCTGGTTTGCTAAGAAGGGTGAATTTGGTGATATCCTTGTTGAGGATAACAAAATCCGTGAATTCCTTCTTGAACTCCTTGCTCCGGCAGGTGTTCCGAAGGTTGAGATTGAGCGTGACCCCAAAAGAGTCCGCATCAATATTTTCTGTGCAAAACCCGGTATCGTAATCGGCCGTGGCGGTGCAGAAATCGAAAAACTTAAAGAAACAGTTAAGGAAATGCTTGGCGGCGACAAAGATGTTTTCATCAATATCACCGAAATCAAGCAACCCGACCTTAACGCTCAACTCGTTGCCGAAGGCATCGCAGCACAGCTCGAAAAACGTGTGTCCTTCCGCCGTGCTCTCAAACAGGCTATCGGCAGAACAATGAAGGCAGGCGCAAAAGGTATTAAAGCACAGGTTTCAGGTCGTCTCGGCGGTGCTGAAATCGCCCGTACAGAGCATTATCATGAAGGAACAATCCCGCTTCAAACAATTCGTGCCGATATCGATTACGGTTTTGCCGAGGCAAAAACAACATACGGTCGTATCGGTGTTAAGATTTGGATTTACAAAGGCGAAGTTCTTCACGAATCCCGCAAGAACAAAAGGGAAGGAGGAGCCAAGTAATGTTATTACCCAAAAGAGTTAAATACCGCAGAGTTCAGAGAGGCCGTCTTAAAGGCGTTGCTCGCAGAGGTAACAAAGTCAATTACGGTGATTTCGGTCTTCAGGCTCTCGAACCCGCATGGATCACTTCGAATCAAATCGAAGCAGCTCGTGTCGCCATGACAAGATATATCAAGCGTGGCGGTAAAGTTTGGATTAAAATTTTCCCCGATAAGCCGATTACCGAAAAACCGGCTGAAACCCGAATGGGTTCCGGTAAAGGTTCGCCCGAATATTAGGTAGCCGTCGTAAAACCGGGCAG
>CAYPAB010000145.1:0-1222 GCA_964408605.1 uncultured Eubacteriales bacterium | reverse complement strand
ATTAACCGATCTACCGTAAACATTCCTCTGATCAACGAACCACAAGAACTGACCTATGTTTCCTATTTCGTAATAACCGTCGGAATTCAACGTTGCCGATTGATATGTACCGCAAACAGTACAAATACCGTTGTCATTATACGAAACATGTTCCGGTATTTCATTAAAATATTCGTTGCCGTATTCGGAAACGGCACCCGAACAGTCAATGAAATTCGCATAAACCGTACCACCGCCGAAGTTCGGGAAACTGTCGGCATTTTTGCCCAAATTCTGTTTCCATACGCCGTCGGAAGATTTTTTATTTAAAAGGAATGCAACCTCACCCGAAGCGAACTGTTCTTCTGTTTTTGCCACGGCACCTTCGGGAGTATCGCCGAATGCTTTGAGGTAATAAACATTATCGAGTGTTAAGTTTTTGGGGTTTCTTGCGATTGTGTTACTGCTTTCGGCACTTGCCGTAAATGTAGCGGCAACGAATGAATTTTTCACAGTCATCGGTGCGTTAAGCCAACCGGCAATACCACCGCAACAATTTGTTGTTGTGCCGTTTATGGCGCCCGCAAAACCGCAATTTGTAACAGTTACTTTTACGCCGTCGGCTGAGTTTACAACACCGATAAAACCGCCGTGCGTACCGTCGCCGTTGACGGAGGAATTTATTGTAACAAGGCTCAAGCAGTTTTCAAGAGTAACCGTGCCGGTTGTTGAGCCTACAAAACCGCCCGCATATTTCGCGGAGGTCGCAACAGTACCCGCAATTGTGAGATTTTTGATTGTTACGCCACCCGCATACGAAAACGGTGCCGCCGCTTCTTTTGTTGAGGTGATGTTAACCGTAAGTGTATGACCGTCACCGTCAAATACACCGCTGAAGGGGTTATCTTTTGTGCCTATTGTAAAGTCGGATTTTGACGAAACATCAACATTCGCCGTAAGCACCGCTTTAAGATCAGTCTCGCCCGAATTTACCTTTTCTGCAAAAATGCCGAGCTGAACGCTGTTTGAAATTTCGTAATATCCGTCGGAATTCTGCGTTGCCGATTGATATGTACCGCAAAGCGTACATATGCCGTCGTCATCCCACACATGCTCACATGCTTCGGCGAATACGATGGTTTGGAAAATCGACACCACCATCAGAACCGATAAAACGAGCGACAGTATCTTCTTAATTTTCTTCATAGTCAATCCCCCTGTTGAGTGTTTTGATTCAACAAAT
>CAYPAB010000144.1:0-1229 GCA_964408605.1 uncultured Eubacteriales bacterium | reverse complement strand
ACCACCGTCATCAGCCGGGAATACTCCGCCGAGTGGAAGCCCGGCCTGGAGCCCTACTACCCCGTCAACGACGAAGAAAACGGCGCTCTCTATGCCGAATACAGAAATCTGGCAGCGCAGGAAGGCAACGTTATTTTCGGCGGCCGCCTGGGCCAGTACAAATACTACGATATGGACAAGGTCATCCGGGCCGCCCTGGATGATTTGAAGGCCCTTTGATTTTGAAAATTGAAAGCCTGCCGCGGATTCCTTCCGCGGCAGGCTTTTTTGCGTATAGGCACGTTACTTGCGCATTTCCTCCATATAGGCATCGCAGACCGCATTGACCTCTCCGGCCATCCGGGCGACACCGTGATCCAGCCAGACGGCGTGATCGCAGAGCTTTCGCACCTGGTCGATGTTATGGGAGACAAAAAGCAGGGTGGTGCCGCCGGCCAGCAGCTCCTGCATTCGCTTCATGCACTTTTTCTGGAATTTGTAGTCTCCCACCGCCAGCACCTCGTCCACGATGAGGATATCCGGCTTAACCATGGTGGCCACGGAGAAGCCCAGCCGGGCTTTCATGCCGGAGGAGTAGTTTTTGATGGGAGAATCCAGAAACTTTTCGATTTCCGCGAATTCCACGATTTCGTCAAAATGCTCCCGGATGAATTTTTCCGGGTAGCCCAGCACGCAGCCGTTGAGGTAGATGTTCTCCCGGGCAGTACACTCGGGATCGAAGCCGGCGCCCAGCTCAATCAGCGGTGCCACGCTGCCGTTTACGGTAATTGTGCCCTGGTAGGGCTTCATAATGCCGGAAATGGCCTTGAGCATGGTGGACTTTCCCGATCCATTGCTGCCGATGAGGCCCCAGGCCTCGCCCCTGCGCACCTGGAAGGACACATCTTTTATTGCCAGAAACTCCTGGAACATCAGCTCCCGCTTTACGAGCTTGACCAGGTATTCCTTCAGGTTATCCACCTTCTGGCTGGACAGATTGAAGCGGATGGTCACGTGATCCACATCCACCATGATTTTCTTCTTATTCATAGGCCACCTCAGATATACAGAATGAACTTATCCTTGGCGCGCATGAAACTCCACACGCCGATGGTCAGCATGAGTACCGCCGCGCCGCAGCCGGCAAGCATGATCAGGTGCCCGGGCATGCGGCCATGGTAGATAAGATCCCGGAACTGGCCGATGTAGAAATACATGGGGTTGCAGTGCTTGACGAACCAGATGAGCTT
>CAYPAB010000143.1:0-1265 GCA_964408605.1 uncultured Eubacteriales bacterium | reverse complement strand
GCCCCCTACGATGGGGTATAACGGAAGGGCGTGCCGAAAAGCGGCACGCCCTTCCGTTATACCCCATCGTAGGGGGCGGCGCCTGCGACGCCCCGCCCGAACAAGCCATCGCAGGGGACGGGTTTCCCGTCCCGGATGGGGTGCTGTGTCAATATTTCAAACACTCCATGCTCTTCTCAATCTGGAGGGATTTGGCCTCGTCGGTGCGCATGGCGATGAAGGTATAGATGGAGTCGGCAATGGTCAGAGCCGCTACCCGGGAGGCGATGGACACCACCCGGTATTTGGTCTCCTTGGAATAGGTACACAGGCTGATGTCCGCCAGCCGGGACAGGGGATTTTTGCCGGCGCTGGTCAGAGTGATGACCTTGACACCCCGGTTTTTGGCGGCATGGGTGCTGTCCACCACGCAGCGGGAGCTGCCGGAATGGCTGACGGCGAAGACCACATCCCGCTCATCCAGGTAGTTGCAGGCGATGACCTGCAAATGGGGATCCGTATACACTGCCGCGTCCAGGCCCAACCGGAGGAATTTGTGATGCAGGTCCATGGCCACGGGGGCGGAACCGCCCAGACCGAAAATCACGATTTTCCTGGCCTGGGTCAGCAGGGAGGCCGCTGCCTCCAATATCTGGGGATTCAGCATATCCCGGGTGAACTGCAGGGCAAACTGGGCACTCTGGAACACCTTGTCCCGGACGGCCTGGATGGAATCCCCGGCATCGATGTCCTCGTGGATGATTTCATTGGGGGATACGGTAGCCTGGGCCAGGGTCAGCTTCAGGTCCTCGTAGCCGTTGAAGCCCAGCTTCTTGTAGGCCCGGACCACCGTGGGATCCGATACGCCGCTGGCCTCCGCCAGGGCCGCCACGGAAAGGTCGATGATCTCCTTGGGATTCTCCCGGATGTAGACTGCCACCTTCTTTTCTGATTTGCTCAGGGTGGGCAGGGAATTGTCGATCCGCAGCAGCAGGGCTGCCAGGGAGGTGTTCTGTACCGCCATAGTATGCTTCCTTCCTATCCGAATGGGCATCGGAAACGTATTTGATTCAGTATACCACATTTTTCCGGAAAAGGGAAGGGCAATCCCGGGAAAAACCCACAGGCTTTTCCCGGAAGGGCCTCTGCTCAGAAAAAGCTTCGGAAGCTCAGGCGATGGGCATCGGCCACGGCTTCGAGCTTTCGGGCAAGGACGGCGCAGGCCGCGGAATACTCCGCCGAATCTCCCGCGTAGCTGGAAAGCTGGGCGAATAAATCGTCAATTT
>CAYPAB010000142.1:0-1267 GCA_964408605.1 uncultured Eubacteriales bacterium | reverse complement strand
ATAAACGGTGCGTGAGGTAAATGCAAAATACTCGGTAAACGGGCTGTAAAAAAAGCAGACCGCATACTTATGCAGTCTGCACTTTTCGTCACCGAACTTATGCTTTATCTTCTTCTGTTCGGATTTTTCGTATCGAATGCGGGGTTTATCGCATAGAAGTTTTTGGAATCCATTTTGTCGGTCGCAAGGCGTAAACCTTCGCCGAAACGTTGATAATGCACAATTTCACGTTCACGAAGGAATTTAATCGGATCACGAACATCGGGGTCGTCAACAAGACGCAAAATATTGTCGTAGGTCGTTCTCGCTTTTTGCTCCGCCGCAAGATCTTCGTGCAGGTCGGTGATTACGTCACCTTTAGACTGCATACTTGCCGCAGTAAACGGAAAACCGCTTGCCGCAACGGGATAAACGCCGGTTGTGTGATCCACAAAATAGGTGTCGAAACCGCTTCTTTTTATTTCTTCCGGCGAAAGGTTGCGTGTTAATTGATAAACGATTGCACCTATCATTTCAAGGTGACCCAATTCTTCGGTGCCCAGAGAAGCATCGGAAATGTTCCACAAGGAAAAATCGGCTGAAAATGCTGCGTTTAGCGGCTTTTTAGTACATAGCATAACAACCTCTGATAAGGTGCTAAGATACGGAAAATTCAATCAAATTGAATATTCCGAGCATCCTACCGTAGTACAGCGTGGCGATGAACGTACCATTAACATCTATACCGCTGTTCAAGATGTTGCATAGGACAAGCCTGCCACACATTCGCAATCGGAACTTTCATATTATATACTGTACCTGCAAGGAGGAATGAATTATACGTGATAAGAAAACCCACCTATACTTTGATAGCGAAGAAAGAAAAATTTTGATACATAGCCTTGTGAAGTTGAAAAATCAACCTTGTAAAGCAAGGGAAAAAGGTGTTGCTGATTGATGCCGATGCACAGGCTAATCTTACAATGGCTCTTGGCTACAATCGACCAGACGATTTACCCGTTACCCTCTCTACGGTAATGCAGAACATCATAGACGATAAGCCTTTTGATGTTTCGCAAGGGATTATCCACCACAGCGAGGGCGTTGACCTGTTACCGTCAAATATTGAGTTATCTGGCTTTGAAGTACGGCTTATCAATGCAATGAGCCGTGAGCGTGTTCTGAAAACCTATGTAAATGAAGTTAAGAAGAATTACGATTGTGGTGCTTGACAGTATCTTAAACCGTATCACACAGAACAGAGCAAAAGGCAGAAACACTTTTATCT
>CAYPAB010000141.1:0-1269 GCA_964408605.1 uncultured Eubacteriales bacterium | reverse complement strand
GTCAAGGGCTGATTGATTCGCTACTTCTCTTTTTTGTTTTCCTATGGGGCGGCCTTCTGCTTGGCAACAAGCAGGGGGCTGTTCCCAATTATTGAGAAAGAAACCCGGGAGGAATTCCTATGAATCTGGTGAAAAAAGTCAGAATGTTCAACTTGAGTGCCGCCGCTCTTCGAACCATTGGGCTGGTTTTGGCCCTGGCGGGAGTGGTGGGGCTTATGCTTCAGCGCCGGATGCTGGGAGCCGGTAGCGTGACCGGGCTACAGCTGCTGGAAGCCCTGGAGGCGGACCCCACCCTTATGGGGTATGCCACCTTCGCCCTGATCTGCCAGGTCATGGAGGCTTGCGCCGTGCCCGTATTCGCTTTCCTGCTGGTGGAGGATGCCGGGCGTGCGGAAACCCTCGGCAAAGCTCTGGCAGGACTCCTGGGCCTGGCCGTGATTTGCCAGCTGCCCTACAATGTGCTTATGAACGGAAATCTGTGGCAGATTTCCGGGCTGAATCCCATGTTTTCCCTGGTATTCAGCCTGGTGATGCTGTACTTTTTCCGCCGGTTCCCGGAGAAGAAGGGAAGCCACTGGGCCATCAAGGTCACTTCCATTGTGTTTGCCTTCCTGTGGAGCAACCTGCTGGGCGTTTCCCATGGCCCCGCCTGCGTCATTCTGACGGCCATGCTGTGGGCTTTGAAGGGAAAGCCCAATTTGCAGAGCTTTCTGGGCATTGCTGTCGCCATCTGCTGCAGTGTATTTAACCTCTTCTATATGGCGGCTCCCATCTCCTTTCTGTTTCTCCACTTTTACGACGGTGAAGAGGGCGCGGACAACAGGCGGATCAGCTGCCTGATCTATCCCGCCTGCGTGCTTCTGTTCGCTTTGCTTTCCCAGTGCTTCTGAATTATAAATAACTACCTTAGAAAAAGAATGGCAGGCACTTTCGTGTTTGCCATTCTTTTATCACTTCCTGCATGGGTTTGATTCCTCATAAATCATCCCCCCCTGAATCTGCAATGGAAGGCTATTATGGCAGTCCTGAGGTTTTTGGATTGCGGAGAAAAGGGGGACCTCCCGATGCTCGTGGTATCGCCCTTAAAATGGACCGCCAAAAGATATGTATGTCTGCTTCTTTCTGCGTTAATTTCCTGGCCAATGCTTTTTTTCGACTTCTCTTGATTTTTGATTTGGTTTCTCTTGTACTTTGCTTTTTGTGATGGATGATATTATATATAACAAGCGTGCCGATGTATTTCGGCACGCTTGCTGTAGTATTTATTTC
>CAYPAB010000140.1:0-1296 GCA_964408605.1 uncultured Eubacteriales bacterium | reverse complement strand
TCGGTCTGGGCGTGGACGGGGAAAACTTCGAGGAAAGCTATGATTTCGCTGCCCTGAGCATTGAAATGGCCCTGAGCCGGGGCGGTGACCAGGCGGTCATCAAGGACCGGGTGAATTTTGGCTTCTTCGGCGGACGAAACAAGGAGGCGGATTACCGCAGCAAGGTCCGTTCCCGGGTGACGGCCAATTCCCTGATGGAGCTCATCGGCCAGAGCGGCCACGTCTTCATCATGGGCCACAAAAACGCCGACTTGGATGCGGTGGGTGCCGCCATGGGCATCGCCTGCCTGTGCCGGAAGCGGGGAAGAAAGGCCAACATCGTCATCGACCTGGAGCACAACGCCGCGGAGCGGCTCATTGAGGAAATCCAGTCCGTCCCCGAGTACCGGGATGTGTTCATTTCCGGCCAGGAGGCACTTCTGGCGGCGGATAACCGGAGCATTCTGGTGGTGGTGGATACCAACCGGCCGGATCAGGTGGAGTGCCAGCCCCTGCTGGAGGCCATTTCCAAGGTCTGCGTGGTGGATCACCACCGGCGGGCGGCGGATTATATCAGCCCCGTGGTGGTAAACCTCCACGAGCCCTATGCCAGCTCCGCTTCCGAGCTTGCCGCGGAAATGCTGCTGTATGCTGTCGAGCGCAAGGACGTGCTACCCATTGAGGCCAAGTCCCTGCTGGCGGGCATTTGCCTGGATACCAAGTTCTTCAATGTCCGCACAGGCGAGCGGACCTTCGAGGCCGCTGCCGCCCTGCGGCGGATGGGTGCCGATCCCACGGAGGTCAAGCTGCTGTTGCAGAACGATTTCCAGGATACGGTGGCGAAATACGAGATTATCAAGTCCGCCCGGCTTTACCGGCAGGAGCTGGCTATCGCTGCCCTGAATGGCTCCACCTCCCGGGTGCTGGCGGCCCAGGCGGCAGATGATCTTTTGAACATTTCCGGCATCACCGCCTCCTTTGTCCTGTATCCCGACGAGGATCAGGTCATCGTCTCTGCCCGGAGCATCGGCTCTGCCAACGTGCAGATGATCCTGGAGCCCCTGGGCGGCGGCGGCAACGCGGCCACAGCCGGTGCCCAGATCAAAAACACCGACATTCGCCAGGCCCTGGACGATCTGGTCCACTCCATCGACCGGTTCTACGAAGAGAGTTAGACTTGCAAAACCCTGTAGGGGGCGGCGCCTTCGACGCCCCGTTCCTACCTACTCTACAAAATGAAAATACAAAGCAAGGAGATTTAAATTATGAAGGTTATTTTGCTGCAGGATGTCAAGGGAAAGGGCAAGAAGGGCCAGA
>CAYPAB010000139.1:0-1309 GCA_964408605.1 uncultured Eubacteriales bacterium | reverse complement strand
GAGTGTGGAAGCCTGAAGGAAATCAAGCTGCCCGATACGCTGAATTTCATTGGCTCCGGTGCGTTTAGCTGCACGAATATTCGAAGCATAGAAATTCCTGCGGGCATTACCGAAATCAATGACGCTGTGTTCAATGAGTGCAATGCGCTCATGAGCGTGCATTTCTGCGGCGAGATCGAAGCGATCCGTGCATGTGCGTTCAGGAATTGCTACAGCCTGTCCTACATCAATGTGCCCGAGAGTATTACCTTCATCGGTGAACATGCCTTTGAAAGCTGCGGACCGATGAACGATATCACCCTTGGCGAACAGGAGATTGAGATCGAAAACGACGCCTTTAACAATTGCGATGCGACGCTCTATGTCGTTAAGGATTCTTCGGCCTACTTCTATGCGATCGATCATGAGGTCAATTATGCGGTTGTGGGCGATGCAGATGCGGATTGCTTCTATTACGAAATTGATTGGGAGCGCAAGGAAGCCTATATCACCGGCTATGACGGCGATCCGGAAGGCAGACTCATCATTCCTTCCTATGTGGAAGAGAATGGCGAACAGATTCCCGTTGTGAGCATCGAGAACTATGCCTTCCAGGGCAGCAGGCACATTTCCTACGTCGAGTTGCCGGATACGCTGGCCTTTATCAACGCCTGTGCGTTCCAGGATTGCACCGGCCTGACGGGGATATCCATGGGCGATAATCTTGAATTCATCGCTGGATACGCCTTTGGCGGATGCACTCGCCTGACCGACGTCACCGTAGGCGAAAAGGTTACTTTCATCGGCGAGGCCGCCTTCTCCGATTGCAGAAGCCTCACCAAGCTGGTGCTCCCCGCGAGCGTTAAAGAGATCGAAGCGGATCTGATCTCCGGCAGCGTGCTTGCAGTGCTGTATGTTCAGGCGGATTCCTGCGCCGAGCAGTATGCCGTCGACAACGGCCTGCCCTATGACAACGGCCTCTTTGCCAGTTTTGAGATTCTGAACGTCGCCTGCGTTAAGGGCACGGATGTCAACGGCATTTCCCTGTGGCAGGCGTATATCTCCGGCGACGACGTGAAGGGCTATAATGCCAACAACCTTGTGGAATATCGCTACCAAGTCTATCGCTTCGATGAAAGCTACGGCGCGCCCAGCGATTGGACGACCTCCAACGTCTTTAGCTTCGAGCCCGAAGAAACCGGCGTTTACCGCGTTGCGGCGCGCGCACGCCTGATCGCGGATAAAAAGACCATGACCGACTATCGTCTGAGCGACGATTACATGAATACCAGCGCATGCGAGGGCGACGATCAGTTCGCCTATATCATCC
>CAYPAB010000138.1:0-1327 GCA_964408605.1 uncultured Eubacteriales bacterium | reverse complement strand
CAATTAGATCCGGGGTCGGTTGAATCTGATTTAAACAAGCTATGTAAAGATAGAGATATTACACTTAAAGCAACTGTAGATCCTAGTGATTTGCAAAGTCTGGCACGACAAATATCTAAAGATAAATCATTTCAAATAACAGCTCATCTTAAAAGCACAAGCTTAAAAAATATACAAAATCAATTAAATAACATGTCAAAAGGGCTATCTATAAATTTGGGTAGTTCTAACATTAACATAAATGGAAATGGAAACAGAAATAACCCATTTAAAAATTATGGTCAACAAATGGGTCAACAAATGGGACATATTGTTTCCAAATCAGCTCAAAAGGCTTTTTCTAATGTAAGCTCTAAAGGTGTTGGAAAAGGTTTTACAGTTACAAAATCATTATCACATGCAGTAGAATCTGAAATGGAATCCCTTGTCAAAGAAATGACTAATGGCAAAGGTGAGATTTCTAAAATATCTATTAAAACAAAGACTAGCTTTGATTCTGATACTTTAAAGAATGTAGAAGAACTCAAATCAGCTACCGTTCAATATACTAATGCTGTTGGCGAAGCGATAACAAAAACATTTGAGTTAAGACAAATAGGTGTTGATGCCTCAAATAACGATGCACCAATTTTAGGTTGGGTTGAATCATTTGGAAATTATACAAGGTCAGTTCAACAAGCATCGAAGGTCACAAAAAACTTTGAGAACACTCAGAAGAAAACAGCAAATAGACTTTCAAACCAAACAAAACAAATTTACACTTCTGCTGTTGATCCTAATGCTCCAAAGGCAATTAAAGAGCAAGCACATCTAAATGACTTAAATAGAAGATACCAAGACATTAACACAGAAATAGCAAAGTTATCTGGATTAACTGGTTCTGATTTTGTAGACCAACAAAATCACATCAATGATTTAATCACAGATTTAAAGATATATAAAAAAGCTTATCAAGACGCAGAATCTACTGCTACTGCTCTTCGTGCAAAACCTATTGATGTTGTAAAAGACGAAGTGAGTCAAAAAATCAAAGGACTTGAAGCAGATATTCAAAAAGCAGGTGTCTCTTCACAAGAACTTACTGACTATATCAACCAGATGAATAATGCTTTATCACAACCTGTTGATGCAGCTGGAATCAATGATGTATTAAACACATATGCGAAAGCAAGAGCTGAAATGGGTAAGCTGAAAAAAGAAGCATCAACTCGTCAAAGTCTTGATAAAGTACAGATTAAATCGAGTGGTCTTATAAGTGAACTTCAGAAAGCAAAAATCGACAATACAGGACTAGACAAATTCAAAGCCACAATCAATGGTGTTGACA
>CAYPAB010000137.1:0-1331 GCA_964408605.1 uncultured Eubacteriales bacterium | reverse complement strand
GACAAGGAGTAATCCAGCCAAACAGCAAAGGGGTCAGGCATTTGCCTGACCCCTGTTTTTATCTTTCCTTTCTGCTTCTCAGCCAGCCCATGAACCAGTCCACGAAGACCATGGTTGCCACAGAGTAGAGGGTCAACAGCAGGAAAAATATCAGATTACCTTTCAAGCCAAGCTCCTGGTGGGGAAACAGCCGGGCACAGACGAACCGCTCGATAAGGGCCTGATTGAGATATATCGCATAGGACAGCTTGCCGCAATGCCGGAAGCACCGGTGATTGAAGATACGGCTGATCCAGGAATCGGCCCGGCAGCAGCACAGCAGCACTGCTATGGTGCCGAGAAGGAAAATATTGTAGTAGGTCTCATAGGCAAAGATGCCCAAAAGCCCCACCAGCCCCGCAAGATTCATAAGTCCCTTGTGGCGCCACAGGGCCTCGAAGTACTCCGTGGTGGTGAAATACCAGGTCAGCACCCCCAGGCACAGGGGGGCGAAGGCCCGGAACAGGGGCAGGTAGATCACGCCGTAATTGCCGTCCAGGGCCACGCCGGTTTCCAGCAGGGACAGGAGCATGAGGATCGCCCCGGGAAACAGAATTTTCCGGGAAAGGGGCTCATTCCACCGCAGCAGGGCAAAGACAAAATACCCGGCGATGAGCAGGGCGGACAGCTGCCACAGGGGGTAGTTGATGCTGGGGTAGCTGGTATAGGCGCTCTGAACCAGCAGAAGGTCCGGAATCTGGCTGTAAAAGCTCTTGATGAGCTCCCCTAGGGCCTCCCAGCTGGGGCTCAGCAGAAGATAATACACCGCCCGGGCCGTCAGATAGGCGAACAGGGCCAGCTGGGAAAACAGATAATGGGGATAGAGGCCTCGGACATGGTCCAGGGTATACTGCCAGGCCGAATAATCGCTATCCTTCCGGCTGTAGAATTTCTTTCCCAGAAAGAGGCCGGAGATCACAAAGAAAATCTGTACCGCCGCTGTGGGGCCAGGGGCAACGTGGGTCCCCACGTGAAAAAAGGCAATGGCATAGGCCAGCACCAGCTTGAGTAGATCCAGGGAATACATCCGCATAAGGCATTTCCTCTCTTTCCCGATTCTAGTGCCTATTTTAGGGGAAATTCCCCCAAAAGTCAACTTACGGGAAGGGGAAAATGAATCCGGCTTTACAAGTCTTTGCGGACGTGATACAATGAGCAAACGAAAAAACGGAAGAGGTGGAGAATAGTGGAACAAATCAACATTTATGGTGCCAACCGCCTGGAAACCTATACCAAGGTTCGGGAGGCCTGCCGGGGCATCGTGGTCCGGGAGGGAATGCTTCTGATGTCCT
>CAYPAB010000136.1:0-1341 GCA_964408605.1 uncultured Eubacteriales bacterium | reverse complement strand
GGCTCTGAGGTCTCCGCGCTGCTGGGCCGTATGCCCTCCGCCGTGGGCTACCAGCCCACCCTGGCAACGGAAATGGGCGCCCTGCAGGAGCGCATCACCTCCACCAAGAATGGCTCCATCACCTCCGTCCAGGCGGTTTACGTGCCTGCTGACGACCTGACGGACCCCGCCCCCGCCACCACCTTCGCCCACCTGGATGCCACCACCGTTCTGGACCGCAGCATCGCCTCCCTGGGCATTTACCCCGCCGTGGATCCCCTGGATTCCACCTCCCGGATCCTGTCCCCCGAGGTTGTGGGCCAGGAGCATTACGAGGTTGCCCGGGCTGTCCAGCAGATTCTCCAGCGCTACAAGGAGCTGCAGGATATCATCGCCATCATGGGCATGGACGAGCTCAGCGAGGCGGATAAGCTCACCGTCAACCGGGCCCGTAAGGTCCAGCGTTTCCTGTCCCAGCCCTTCCACGTGGCCGAGCAGTTCACCGGCTACAAGGGCACCTATGTCCCCCTGAAGGAGACCATCCGTTCCTTCAAGGAGATCATCGAGGGCAAGCACGACGACATTCCCGAATCCTACTTCCTGTTCGCCGGCACCATCGACGAGGTCGTGGCCAAATACCGGGGCGGTGAGAACGTATGACCCCCTTCCACCTGAAGATCGTCACCCCTGATGGCCTGCTGTATGACGGCGAGGCAGAGAAGCTCATCGTCCGCACCGTCAATGGCGAGGTTGGCATTCTGGCCAAGCACATCGACTACGTTGCTCCCCTGGGCATGGGCCGGGCCACGGTCCAGCTGGCCGGCGGCAGCCGCCGGACGGCGGCCTGCATCGGCGGTATGCTCCGGGTAGGCGACGGTCAGGTCACTCTGGTTCCCACCACCTTTGAGTGGGCCGAGGACATTGACACCGACCGGGCCGACCGGGCCCACCAGAAGGCCAACGCCATCCTGCACAGCAAGGATGCCTCGGACACCGACCTGCGCCTGGCAGAAGCCAAGCTGCGCCGGGCCCTGGTCCGCAAGAGCGTTGCCTCCTCCAAGTAAGCTTTTACCCCGGAATCCTTGGGATTCCGGGGTATTCTTATGGGCATCAGCCTTTGTAGTAATCGGTCTTCAAAATCAGGTTGTTGGTCTGAATGAAGGCCGCGCTGAGCTCGCTCATCTCCTGCAAAAGCGCCGGCTCCAAGGTGATGGTCTCCCCTGTCAGGTCATAGCTTTCCCCCGTTGACGCGTCATAGACGGCATTTCCCCGGATCCAGCTTCCGTCGGAGAACAGGGCATAGCCCGGATACTCCGGGTCAAAAACATCCTGGCCGATGTAGGCATAGGGGCTGTCCACCCC
>CAYPAB010000135.1:0-1343 GCA_964408605.1 uncultured Eubacteriales bacterium | reverse complement strand
GCCCAGATCAAGGCCATGAAGAAGGTCGCCGGTTCTCTGAAGCTGCTCTACTCCCAGTACCGGGAGCTCCAGAGCTTCGCCCAGTTCGGCTCCGACCTGGATGCCGATACCAAGAGCCGTCTGGCTCTGGGTGAGCGGATCGTGGCCGTGCTGAAGCAGAAGAACAGCGCCCCCAAGGAAGTGGTCCATCAGGTTTGCATCATCTATGCCGTCATCCATGGATATCTGACCAATGTGGCCGTGGACCGGGTGCCGGAGTTTGAGAAGCGCCTGGAAGAGCACATGGAAAACCGCTATCCCCAGGTGCTGGAGGCCATCCGGACCACCGGCAAGCTGGAGCCCGAAACCGAAACTGCCCTGAAGACCGCTCTGGACGAGCTTCTGGCCGAATTTGGCTAAGGGAGGTGGTGACCCATGGCTGGCGTTTCCACCAAGGAGATTAAAAACCGCATCCGAAGCATGGAGTCTACCAAGCAGATCACCAAGGCCATGGAAATGGTGGCTGCCTCCAAGCTTCGCCGGGCCCAGGCCCAGGTTGCGGCCTCCCGTCCCTATTTTCAGATTCTCTATTCCACCATTCAGGATATCACCCGGCAGGATAAGGATTTCTCCTCCCCCTACCTGGTGCCCCGGCCTGTGAAGAAGACCCTCTTTGTGGTCATCGCAGGCGACAGAGGCCTGGCCGGCGGCTACAACAGCAACATTCTCAAGCTGGTTTCCTCCCAGCTGGCAGAAACGGACGCTGTAGTCCTGCCCCTGGGCAAGAAATGCGTGGATTTCTTCAAGAGCAAGAACGTCCCCCTCTTTACGGAGCAGTACGCGGAGGCCGCCGCCGTCACCATCGGCGATTGCTTCTCCATCTCCAAGCAGCTGTGCAAGGCCTACCTTGCCGGGCAGTTCGATGAAATTCGGGTTTTTTACACCAACTTCGTCTCTGTCCTGTCCCAGACCCCGGACAGCCAGCTGCTGCTGCCCCTGCCCAAGCCGGAAGATGTGGAGCCTTCGGCCCAGATGCGCACCGACACCGTCTACGAGGGCGACCCCGAGGCAGTCTTCTCCACCATCGTTCCCGAATACCTGGGCGGTATCCTCTATGGTGCCCTGTGCGAGAGCCGTGCCGCTGAGCAGGCTGCCCGCCGCACCGCCATGGACGCGGCATCCTCCAATGCCGACGATATGATCGCCGACCTGAGCCTGAAGTTCAACCGGGCCCGTCAGGCCGCCATCACCCAGGAGATCACGGAGATCGTGGCAGGCTCCTGAGCCCCTTCCCTACAACACTCTTAACCATAAGGAGTTGAAAACCCAATGGCCAATAACAAAGGAACTGTGATCCAGGTTCA
>CAYPAB010000134.1:0-1386 GCA_964408605.1 uncultured Eubacteriales bacterium | reverse complement strand
TGCTTCCACGAAGAGACGCTGCCTCAGGTTAATAAAGTAGCCTTGAAACAAGATCATCAACAGAGAGCCAATGCCCATATACCGCCTGGCAAACAAAAAGCCTGCGATCAGCATAGAGGTGTTGAAAATGGTGTATACACCCCCGGAAAGAATATTGGTTTTTTCCGCAATGGCAGCAAACAGTGTGTTCATAGCATCGCTGCCCAGACAGTTAAGCGTCAGCAGAGCAGTACCCAAGCAGCTGATGACAGTGCCGATAAAATAAATCAACATGCGCAGTGGCATTTTTTCGTCCATTCCCAGCCTTCGGATATTGAGAAACTGATTCATATCTCTTCCTCCAACGTATAGCTCTCGGTTCTGAAAATAGTATATGCTATATTTCTGCATTTGTAAATACGCTAAAATTAACAATTAAATTCGCTGTTTTTTGTACGTATTGACACACTTGCAAAGAGGCGAACTTTGTAATACAATGAATCAAATATTATGAGAGGCAGGATATACCATGACGAAGCACGAGCGAATGATTCTGGAGAAGCTAAGGGAGAACCCCATGCTCTCCCAAGGAGAGCTTGCCAGCATACTTGGCCTTACCCGTTCCTCCGTCTCCGTTTACATATCCCACCTGATGCAAATGGGGTACATCCGCGGAAGGGGATACCTGATTGAGGACAACAGTACCATTTTCGTTATTGGTACCGCCAGTATCGATAATTATACATCCGTGGATGAGGCGCTGCTGTATGACCCGGCACATACTGCTATTTTGGACAACAATGAGTTGACCATCTATTATGGTGGCATTGCAAAAAACTTGTCCGATAATCTGCATCGCATCGGACATGCCGTTTCCTGTATCTGCGCCGTTGGTTCTGATGTGCAAGGTAGCGAACTGCTGGAGGAATGCCGGCAATCCGGTATTGACATCAGCGATTGTATGATTGTTCCAGGGGCAAAAAGTTCTACATATTTGGAAATCCGTGGAAAGGACAACACGCATATTCTCCTTAGTTCTGCCAATATGCGTCTGCAGGAACGGTTGTCACCTGAATTTCTGCAGAGCAAAAGCCACAAGTTGCGTCATGCCCGTGCCATTATTGTGGAGGACAGCCTAACAGCTTCGGCTCTGCGCTATATCTCCGCAACCTATTCGCCACTGTTGGTCTGTTCCAAAGTCACTCGTGTCAGCCGATATACAAGCTTTATGAACCAGTTCCGTGGACTGATTGCCAATATGGATATTGCATGGCTGATCTTGGGAGAGCAGGGAAAAGCACCCACCGATGACGCATCCGTATTCGAAGTTGCTGCTCAGGTCGCCAAGCGGGTAAATGGACAAGTGTTGATCTGCTATGGGCATAGTGACTTTGCGCTCTCTGACGG
>CAYPAB010000133.1:0-1396 GCA_964408605.1 uncultured Eubacteriales bacterium | reverse complement strand
GTATCTGCTCCAGTTAAACGAGAATTTATCATTACAGGTGCAAAAGGTTCAACAATCGAAAGAGAACTTTACACAGAAAGAAATGTATCTGAAGCTATTGCAAAAATCAATAAAGCAAACAAAGCAGAAAATGATTTTGGCAGTGACAATGATGATTGGGGAGATGCAGATTTAGATTCTGATGACGATGAAGCATGGGACTAATCAATTAAAAGATAGAGTTGGTGAGGTGTCATACCCCAAGTATGGCACTAGATCCACTATCGTTCAGTATGTGAATTAAACTATGAAATAGAAATTACAGATTAAATTACGGAGGATTGATAATATGGCAAAAGCACGAAGAGCTTCTGTTACACAGAGTAAATTAGGAATGATTTTATACGGAGAGCAGTTTACAGGAAAATCTACGATGGCTATGCAGTTTGCGTACTTTAAACGTCCAGACGGCAAACCTTTTAGAGTATTATATCTTGACCCTGAGACTGGTTCTATTGATGATTATTTAGGAGACTTAGAATCAAATGGCGTGAATCTTGATAATATTTATATTGTCTACACGCAGTCTTTAGCAGAAGTAAGCGAATATATCGCAAAGGTAAAAAATGGTGAAGATTTTTATGAACTTGATGACGATGGCTGTGAAACAGAAAATGTAGTTCTTGATGCAGATGGAGAGCCTTTTAGAGCAGATGCAATTGTTGTAGATGGTACAAGCATTCTGAATCTAACAACAAAACAAGGTCTGACTGAATTTTCTAAAAAGAGAAATAAAGTTAAGGCAGATAGAGATGGTCTGGTTGGAGATGCAAGACTTGTAAAAATTGAAGGTTCACAAATGGAGCTTAAAGATTTCCAAACTATTAACTTCAAAGGTCAGAATTTAATTCTTGATTTAGCTGCATGTGGAGTACATTATATTGCAACTGCAAGAGAAACTGATGAAAAACAATCAATTAAAGATACAGATGGAAAGATTACAAGTATTGCAACTGGAAGAAAGATTCCAGATGGATTTAAAGGAATGACATATAATGCAAAAACAGTTGTTAGAATGTTTAGAAACGAAGATGGTCAAGTATGTGCACATGTAGAAAAAGATAGAACACATACACATGCAGACAATACTATTCTCGAAGATCCTACACTTCTGGATTGGCAGAATGTTATTGATAAGACTGCAGACAAAAAAGAATTTGTTGTAAAGAACGACTTAATCAAATCTGTTGAAGTAGAGCAGAGCTTATATGCAAAAGAAGTATTAGGAAAGGTTGGTGTACCAGTTGATGATGTTGCACCAAATAACTCAACAGAAACCAACAACAACAGTGCAAATATTGACTCTATGAAAGCAGATATTCGTGCAAAAATCAATGCACTACCACCTGTTAAGAAG
>CAYPAB010000132.1:0-1403 GCA_964408605.1 uncultured Eubacteriales bacterium | reverse complement strand
GCCGAAATCCTGGACGAGCTGCTGACCAAATGGGAGCAGCAGGGCTACCGCTTCGCCCGGCTGGAGGAGCTGTTTGGAGAAACGCGATCCGGGGACGAGGTGTCGTAAACGCTGCCCCGTATCGTTCCTTTTCGGCAAAAACAAAGTCCCCTTAGCGTGGCCTCGAAATTGCGGCAATTCCGGGGGCACACTAAGGGGACAATATCCGTTTATTTCCAAAGGCCGTCGGGATATTTTCCCTGCCTGGTCAAATTCTGGAGGGATTCCACAACCTTGGGCTTGTCAGCGGCGTAGGTCACGCCGAACCATTTGTCCGGGCTGGACAGAACCTTCAGTTCCAGGTTTTCCTCCCGGATCAGCTGGCCGATAAAGGTGGGCAGCAGGAATTCTCCCTTCTGAGGATCCTCCACCAGGGTCTTGTCCAAAAATTCCGGGAAATGGGCATCCAGCCGGTCCAGGAAATCCTTGGGGAAGCCGAAGAAGTTCATGGACACCAGGGTCTTGGGGTCCAGCTCCTGCCAGCCATCCCCCTGGGGGATCCGAATGCCGGTGGGGGTCTTTTCGATGTCCTTCGTCTCCACAATGGCGGTCAGGCAGTCCCGCTCGTCGGAGCGGCAGATGCCCCGGGTAACGCCGCCGTGATCGGTGACGGTGTTGCCCACCTGATAGCCCACCATGCAGTAGCTTTCCGGATTCTGAGAAAGATAGTCATAGACAGTGCGGAAAGCGCTGGCTCCGTAGAAGTCATCGGCATTCAGCACGGCGAAGGGGGCGTCCCCAATGACATCCCGGGCGCAGAGCACCGCGTGGCAGGTGCCCCAAGGCTTGGCCCGGCCCTCAGGGATACTGTAGCCCTGGGGAAGCTTGGTCAGCTCCTGATAGGCATAGCGGATCTCCAGAGGGCATTTTTCCAGCCGCTTGCCAACGGTTTCCATGAAATCCTCCCGGATGGCTTCTTTGATGATGATGACCGCGGTCTCAAAGCCCGCACGCCAGGCATCGTACAGGGAATAGTCCAGAATGGCCTCCCCCTGGCTGCCCACGGGGTCGATCTGCTTCAGGCCGCCGTAACGGCTGCCCATGCCGGCTGCCATGACCACAAGAATCGGTTTTTTCATAGTCATATCTCCTTTTATCAATTTCGATTACTATACCAGATTGCATAGGGAAATGCAAGTGCTACCAGGGGAAATCCAAATTTTTACCAACCTGACAAAGCTTTTCAGAGGGTCAGATAAATGCTGTCCCCTGTTACCTTGTCCCAGGAAAATTCTTTCGTCAGCTCTGCCAGGGAAATGGGCGTATTTTTATCGAGGATGCCGGCGGCGCTGGCTAAAATGCCAAGCAGGGCCTCTGCCGTCATGTGCCCGCGCAGATACCCCAGGTCCAGATCCCGGTCCCGC
>CAYPAB010000131.1:0-1427 GCA_964408605.1 uncultured Eubacteriales bacterium | reverse complement strand
TGTGGCAGCACGCCAGCTTGCAGTTGCAGGCTTCCACCGGCGTAGCCTATGGATTATGGAATTATGTCAACCAAACCGGTGACCGGGATTTTCTGTACAGGTATGGCGCACAGATGCTTGTGGAAATCTGCCGGATGCTGGCCAGCCGGGGAAACTGGGATCCTGTAACCGGAAAATACGGCTATTACTGCGTTATGGGCCCGGATGAGTTTCAGATGATGGTGCATCACAACGCCTATACAAATTTCATGGGGCAAAAAGTCTTCCGGTTTACATTGGAAGTTCTGAGCGATATGGCCTCTGCCGAGCCGGCAGGATACGCTGGACTCCATGTCACGGAGGAAGAGCGGGCAGACTGGCGCAATAAGGCCGATAAAATGTATCTGCCTTATGACGCACAAACGAAGCTCTTTGAACAGCACATGGGCTATTTCCATCTGCCCCACGTGGATATCAATGCAATTCCGACAACGCAGTTTCCGTTGTATTCCCATTGGTCTTACGAGCGGATCTACCGCAACGACATGGTCAAGCAGCCGGATGTGCTGATGTTCATGATGATGTACGGTTCTGAGTTTACCAGGGAGCAGCTTGCCGCAAATTATGATTTCTATGAGCCCCGCTGCATCCATGAAAGCAGTCTGTCCCCCTCCATCCATTCCATTTTGGCTTGCCGTCTGGGAAGAATGGAGAAAGCAGAGAGCCTCTTCGGGTTTGCCACCCGTATGGACCTGGACGATTATAACCGCAATACCCGGGAAGGGCTGCACACTACCTCCATTGCCGGAGCCTGGATGAACATCGTCTGCGGTTTTGGCGGGTTACGGTCCGATTCCGCAAAACTGACATTGGCCCCCGGTATTCCGAAAGGCTGGGGTGGTTATACCTTCCGGGTCTGTTCCCACGGCAGTGTTGTTCGGGTGGAGGTTACCCAGACCCATGTGACATTGACCGTCCAAACGGGAGACAGCGTACCCGCAGTGCTGTATGGGAAAGAAGTGCTGGTCACCGGGAAACCCATGACCTTTCCATTGGAGGCAGCGCAATGAGTTGGCAGATTAAAAATGATTTTCTGTCCCAGGAATCCATTCCGGATAATGGTAACCGTCTGCTGGTAGGCAACGGTTACCTGGGTATCCGGGGGACACTGGATGAGCATGGCAAGCAGCAGCTTGCTGCCATCAACTTAGCTGGTATTTACGATCAGGTTGGCGACGGCTGGCGGGAGCCGCTGAATGCACCCAATCCTCTGCATACCCTTCTGTCCATCGATGGCACTGTGGCAGCAGTTCCTGAAAAGGAGCCGCTGGAGCATTTGCAGGGACTTGATTATCGGCACGGCATCTATTTCAGGCGGACGGTATGGCAGGAAGCCGGCAATACCGTGACCGTTTCCAGCCGCCGCATCGCCCATATACAGCATTCAC
>CAYPAB010000130.1:0-1433 GCA_964408605.1 uncultured Eubacteriales bacterium | reverse complement strand
GATATAGATCCTGCGCTTTCCATGCACGATCTGCACATGCTTCGAAGCCCCAAGCGCACCAAGCTGGTATTCGATCTGGCGGTGCCCTATGAAATGAGCGCTCAGCAGCAGGCTCTAAAGCAGCGCATCGACGACGAGCTTAAGCGTCGCAGCAAATACTACCGGCTCGTGATTCGCTTCGATTCCAAAGGCTGAGCCGCTCTTTAAGGCATCCCGCCGTTTTGCAGAACGTTTTGTTCTCTTCCAATCAGAGCAAAAGAAACTCTGCGCCCTGCAAAACCCCCCAAGCGCTCCCTCGATCGGCGAATCATTCTTATCCGCCAACCAAAACTTTATAAAAAAAGTATTGACATACTCGTCTCGCTCCTTTAAACTTAGGAAAGCCATGATCTTGCGGAGGGATACAAATGCTTAAAACCGTAAAATTTGGCGGCAGCTCTTTGGCCGACGCACAGCAGTTCAAAAAAGCGGCCGCCATCATTCGTAGCGATGAAAGCCGTCGCTATATAGTGGTATCCGCGCCGGGCAAGCGCAGCGCAGAGGATATAAAAATCACCGACCTGCTCTATCGCTGCTGCGAGGCCGCCCGTCACGGCTGTGACTTTTCCGACAGCTTCCATATGATTCGTGAACGCTATGAGCAAATCATACGCGAGCTGGATCTGGATCTTAATTTGGATGCGGAGTTTTCCGAAATCCAATCCACTCTGCGCGCACGTCCCGATCGGGATTACGCCGCCAGCCGCGGCGAATACCTGAGCGCCATCGTCATGGCTGCCTATCTTGACATACCCATGCTGGATGCGGCGGAATGTATCTTCTTTTTTGAGGACGGCGTATTCGACGCAGAGCGCACTCAGCAGGTGCTCTCCGAACGCCTGAAGGGATTGCCTCAGGCCGTGCTCCCCGGCTTCTACGGGCGCAATCCGGACGGCAGCGTGCGCACCTTCTCCCGTGGCGGCTCGGATGTAACCGGCGCTATTGTCGCCCGTGCCACGGCCTCCGACCTCTACGAAAACTGGACGGACGTATCCGGCATGCTTAGCTGCGACCCGCGCATTATTGAAAACCCCGCGCCGATCGACAATATCTCCTATGCCGAATTGCGCGAGCTGGCCTACATGGGCGCATCCGTGCTGCATGAATCCGCCATCTTCCCTGTAAAGAAGGCCGGTATTCCCATTAACATACGCAACACCAATCTTCCGCTGGAACCCGGCACCATGATCCAGCCCAGCGCCGGCTATCGCGCCAACCGTCCGGTCACCGGCATTGCCGGAAAGAAGCATTTTTCCACCATTCTGGTCGAAAAGGATCAGATGAACGAAATGGTCGGCTTTGCCATGAAGGTGCTGGAGATCATTGCCCGCCACGGCCTTTTAATGGAGCACATGCCCTCCGGCATCGACACGCTGTCCGTGGTAGTCTCTACC
>CAYPAB010000129.1:0-1438 GCA_964408605.1 uncultured Eubacteriales bacterium | reverse complement strand
TCTTGGCGGCCAGCACGTCGATGGCGATTTCGGAGCCCATGAAGGACTGGGGAGAGCCATAAGCACGGAAGGCGGAGCCCCAGGCGTGGTTGGTGAAGACGGTGGTGCTCTTGTTGCGGATGGTGGGGATGCCGTAGCCGGCGCCCACGAACTGGCTCAGACGGTGGGTCAGCAGGTCACCGAACTCGGAGTAGGGACCATGGTCCACATAGTTGTCGCCCCACAGGCCCAGCAGCTTGCCCTTTTCATCGGCGGCCAGCTTGATGTGCATGAAGGCGGGGCTGCGCTTGCCGGTGTAGGTGATGTTCTGGAACTGGTTGAAGACCAGGGACACGGGCCGCTGCAGGATCTTGGCGGCGGCGCCCAGAATGGCCTCGTTGGTGGGGGAGAACTTGTAGCCGAAGGTACCGCCGGAGTGGTTCTGAATCAGGCGGAGCTTGTCCATGGGAACGCCGATGCCGTCGGCGATCATGGGCATATGCAGATGGATGCCGATGGACTTGGAATGCACGGTGACCATGCCGTCCTCGTCGATGTAGGCGTAGCCGCAGTCGGGCTCCAGGTGCAGGTGGGGCTGACGGGAGCAGTAGGACTCGATTTCCACCACGTTGGGGGCGGAGTCAAAGTCAAAGTCGGGTCCCTTGATACAGTTGGTCTCGTAGTAGGCGTTGGGGGTGCCGGGATGGATCTCAATGGCGTCCTCGGCGATGGCGTCCATGGCGTTCATGTAGGCGGGCAGCTCTTCGATGTCCACCTTCACGGCGTCGGCAGCGGCCCGGGCGTGGGCCTCAGTGTCGGCGGCCACGATGGCGATGGCGTCACCAAACTGGAAGATCTTCTCGTCACACAGCACGGGGCGGTCCCAGCCGTCGCACTTGTTGTTCAGGGGCAGCATGACCAGACCGTTGATCCGGTTCTTGCCGCCGGCAGCCACGATGTCCTTGGCGGTGATGACCTTGACCACGCCGGGCATCTTCTCGGCTTCGGCGAAATCAATACCCTTGATGAGGGCGTGGGAAACCTTGGCCTGGACCAGAGCCAGACGCAGGGTGCCTTCGGGCATCTTCAGAGCGTCGTCAGCGCCGAAGTCCCAGGTACCGGTGACCTTCTGGGCAGCGGAGGGACGGATGTACTTGGTGCCCACGATGGAATCGCCGGTGGGCTTGAACACCAGGTCTTCCTTGGTGATTTCGCCACGGACCACACGGGCGGCGTCCATAACGGCATCGATGAGGGGCTTGTAGCCGGTGCAGCGGCACAGGTTCCGGTTCTTCTGGAACCAGTCCCGGACCTCTTCCCGGGTGGGGGAGGGATTGTTGTCCAGCAGGACCTTGGCGCTCATGATGAAGCCGGGGGAGCAGAAGCCGCACTGGGCGCAGCCATGGGCCATCCAGGCCACCTGCAGAGGATGCATATCGGAAATGGTACCGATGCCCTC
>CAYPAB010000128.1:0-1455 GCA_964408605.1 uncultured Eubacteriales bacterium | reverse complement strand
CCGGTGCCTATGTCTGCGATGATTACCTGCTGGTGGGCACCGACGACGGGGAATCCGGCTATACCAAGGGCTATCCCAGTCTGCTGTCCTTCGATCCTGCCACCGGCGAGGTGCTGAGCAGCTACCGGATGCCGGTCACCGGCGATATCCGCAGCTCCATCACCCGATACAATGGCAAGTACTACTTCACTAACAAGGGCGGCTGTTTCTTCGAGGCTTCGGTTTCCGGAAACGGCACCATCTCCTCTGTCCGCACCATGCGGCTGTACAATTACGCCTCCGATGCCTCCACACCGCCCATGAGCACCTGCACCCCCACCATTTACAATGGCCGGGCCTATATCGGTGTCTCCGGTGTCAGCCAGTTCGGTGCTTACAGCGGCCATAACATTACGGTTATCGACATTCCCAACTGGGAGATCGCCTACACCGTCCGCACCCAGGGGTATCCTCAGACCAGCGGCGTGCTGACCACCGCCTATGAGAGCACCACCGGCAGCGTGTATGTCTACTTCTTCGACAACTACACCCCCGGCAAGCTGCGGATGCTGGAGGACCGGCCCGGTCAGACCAGCCCCAGTATGGTGTCGGCAGAGACCTTCAACAACAAGGGTGTGGAGGTAAGCTACGATACGGCCTATGCCCTCTTTACCCCCAGCGGAGATCAGGCCCAGTATGCCATCTGCAGCCCCATTGTGGACAGCTACGGCACCATCTATTTCAAGAATGACTCCGCCTACCTGATGGCTGTGGGCAGCGCCATTACGGAGCTGGAGATCACCTCCCAGCCGGAAAAGCTGACCTACAAGGAAGGGGAGCACTTCAACGGCTCCGGCATGGCGGTCACGGCCCACTACGCCAACGGCACCAGCCGGGATGTGACAAAGTACGTCACCTGGTCGGAGGATGCTCTGACGGCGGATGACACCGACTTTATCATCACCTTCCCCTATGCCATGTACCAGAACAAGGATGGCCAGTCCGGCGTGGAATGCGAGAAGCCCTTCGTGTCCCTGACGCTGGAGATTGAAAGCAGCGTCCAGCCGGATCTGAATGGCGATGGCCTGGTCAACATGGAGGACGTTTCCCTGCTGCTTAGAATGGTCAACGGAGAAAGCCTTGCCGTCCAGGCGGATCTTAATGGAGATGGTCTGGTCAATATGGAGGATGTATCCGAGCTGCTGAAAATCATTAACAGCACTCCAACCCAACCGGAATCGGCAGAATGATCCATCAGGCGCGGCATCCGGAAGGGCGCCGCGCCTGACTATTTTTGATCTTTCGCCGGAAAACCAGTTTTTTCTTAAGATTGGTCTTTTCTTTTTTTCAAATCTGTGGTAGACTAAGCCTGTTATAGAAAAATCAGAGATCTGACCACCCTATCTGATCGGATCCTCTTCTGAGGAAAGGACGTAGCACATCATGATCCAGCTTGCAGACAGAATGGAACACGTG
>CAYPAB010000127.1:0-1462 GCA_964408605.1 uncultured Eubacteriales bacterium | reverse complement strand
GGTCCCGGACATCGCCGATGAAGAACTTGATCTTTCCGGCGGTTTCCGGCATTTTTGCCTGGAACTCGTGGCGCATGTCGTCCTGCTTCTTTTCATCCCGGGAGAAAATCCGGATTTCCTTAATGTCCGTCTGGAGGAACCGGTTCAGCACAGCATTGCCGAAGGAGCCGGTACCGCCGGTGATCAGAAGGGTCTTGTTTGCAAAAATGCTCATATTCTCTGTCTCCTTTTCCCGGTCACAGCAGCTCCCGGAAGCGTTTTATATAGGTTTCGGTACAAATTTCGGTAGTATACTTTTCCAGATACAGCTCCCGGCACCGCCGGGACATTGCCCGGCAGCGGTCGGGGTCATCCTTCAGCGCCAGAATCGCCTGGGCAAGCTCCTGGGCCTGGCCGTTGCGGACCCAGAGCCCCGCGCCGGATTCAATATCCCGGACAATGTCGCTTTCGTCCATTATGGCAAGCAACGGCAGGCCCCGCATCATGTAGGAATAGGTTTTGCTGGGAACGCAGAGCCCGGTATTGTTCCGCTCCAGGCACACCAGGGCGCAATCGCTGATGGCCAGAGCGTCCTGGAAATCCTCCCCGTGAAGGAAGGGGTAAATGGCGGCGTTTTCCACCTTTTCTTCCTCCAGAAAGTCTCTGACGGTCTGGAATTTGTTTCCATGGCCCGCAAAGAGGAAGAAAACGTCCTCCCGATTTTTGAGGATTCCCACGGCATCCAATATGGTCTTCATATCCTGCACGGTGCCCATGTTGCCGAAGTAAGCCACAGTGAAGCGGCCCTTCGTTTCCTCCCGGAACCGGTTTCCCCGGCGGTTATGGAGGAGCATGCCCTCATCTTTGTACCAGTTTGGGATCACGTGGACCTTCTCAGGAGCAATATTCCGGTTCTCCAGGATGAATTCCCGCATTTCCGTGGACAAAGCCACCACCGCGTCGGCGTTGGGACAGACCCGGCGGTTGATATGTTCCATCAGACGGCAAATGATGCTGCCCTGCCTGAGAGAATTGGTTCGCACCGCCATTTCCGGGTACAGGTCGTAGGCAACGAAAATCAGCTTGGTGTCAAAAAGCTTCTTGGCCCAGACCGCCAGCCAGGGCAGAATGGGGGGATTGGAATAGACCACCACCGCCCGGTACTTCGCCAGCTTTCCCAGATGGAGCAGCACCGCCAGGGTAAAGGACAGGTAATTGACCAGCCTTCCCAGAAATCCCGTCCGGGACAGCTGTAAATATTTCAGTCGGTGGATGCCAATGCCCTCCACAGTCTCCTTTTTGGGTACCGGGCTTTCCCCGGCGTACTCCTTGGGATAGCCGCACAGGGCATCCACGGAAAAGCCAGCTTTTTCCAGTGCCAGCGCCGTGTCATAGGGCAGTGTGGCCGAGGAGATGTACTCCGGATAGAAAAACTGGCACAAAAACAGGATATCCCGCTTCTTTTTCAAGGGAATGCTCCCCT
>CAYPAB010000126.1:0-1495 GCA_964408605.1 uncultured Eubacteriales bacterium | reverse complement strand
AGGAGCGGTGAAAGCCGCTCCTGATTTTTTAACTTTTGGTGCAATTTACATGCAAGGTAACAAATTCCCGCCCTGCCGCATGGCGGGGCGGGAATAGAGGATGGCTTCTTTTTCTCTGCCTGATTGGCAGGAGGGAGACAGCTTTCGGTATTACTGACTTTCTCCCTGGGTCTTCTCCACGAACAGGCACACCACCAGCGTACCTGCCGCCGCGCATGCGGTGCCGAAAATCAGCATGGTGGGAACGCCCATAGCATCGATCATCCGGCCTCCCAGCACCGCACCGGCCACATTGGCCAGGGTATAGGCTGTGGTGAAATAGGCCTGGCCTTTCACTGCGTCTCCGGGGTCCGTGATGGAGTTTACATAATACACAGAGGCCATGGTGATCATGCCCCAGGCCAGCAGCTGGAAAAGCTGGAGGGCATAAAACTCCGTTACATTGCCGCAAAGCAGGGTACCCAGGGTCTTCAGCACAAAGAAGAAGCCGGAGAACCGGAGCCAGTAGTAGCTGCCCCGCTTTTTCAGCAGCCGGTTGAAGGCCAGCATGGTGGGAAGCTCGGCCAGGGCGGCAATGGCCATGGCGGTACCCATTTCCTCGCTGTCGCCGCCCTTGGTGCGGATAATTTGCAGGGTGAAACTGTTGACCAGCACATGGCTGATGTAGAGCAGGACACAGCCCAGGAGCAGCGCCATGAATTTGGGGTATTTTTTCGCGAAGGCTTTGGTGCTTGCGCTGCTGTGGGCACTCTCCCCCTTGGGTCCCCGCTGGGTGGGATACAGGGACACGGACAGCAGGAACAGCAGGAAGAAGCCCACAATCGCCACCGGTACCGCCGGACTGCCAAACCGGCCGGTGGCCCTGCCCAGAATCCAGGAGGCCAGGGCGAAGCTGGCGGCACCGGCACTTTTGGAGACACCGTAGTTCAGCTTGCTGCCACAGTTCAGACTGGTCATGCCCAGGGCATTGATGAAGGGAGAGGCCAGATGGAGCAGAGCCAGGGCTGTGCCGTAAACAGCCACCGTGGCCCAGGGAAGGCTCTGCACCATGGGCAGCAGGCCACCGCACAGAGCCAGGCCTCCACCGATGAGCAGGTTCAGCGTTTTCAGGCTCAGACTGTCAGGCCGGTCAGCGTAGCCGGCCAGCACCGGTTGCAGCAGGGAGGAGATCAAGCCGGACAGAGCCATCAGCAGGCCTGCCTTGCCGCTGGTAAAGCCCAGGTCCAGCAGATACAGGTTGACGTAGGCAAAAACCGCCGCGTAGCCCATCCAGTAAAAGCTGAGGATGAGGCTGTAGCGAGTGGTCAGAAATCTGGTTTTCATAGCACGGGTCTCCTTTGGTTTCGGATAAGGAAAGGGTCGCACATTTGCGAAAAAAAGTCAATATACCGGAGCTACGATGTTTCTGTGGCAGGGTGTATCCTTTGGGCATAGTCTGGAGGAAAGGGGGAGATGCTATGGACACATTGGATAATCAGCGGCAGATCTGGCAGCG
>CAYPAB010000125.1:0-1537 GCA_964408605.1 uncultured Eubacteriales bacterium | reverse complement strand
GCGTATAACATAATAGGAGGAAACAAATTATGGCAAGATATACCGGTGCGGTATGTAAGCTTTGCCGCCGTGAAGGTCAAAAACTTTTCTTAAAAGGTGGCAGATGCTATACCAATAAATGTGCTATTGAACGTCGTTCTTATGCGCCCGGCCAGCACGGTCAAGGACGTAAGAAAATTTCCGAATACGGAATGCAACTTCGTGAGAAGCAAAAAGCAAGACGTTACTACGGCATACTTGAAGGACAGTTCCACAAATATTTCCTTATGGCTGAAAAAATGCAGGGTCAAGCAGGTGAAAACCTTCTTCGTATTTGCGAAAGCCGTTTGGACAATATCGTCTATCTTCTCGGTTGGGCAGATTCCCGTGCAGAAGGCAGACAGTTCGTTACACACGGTCACTTCTGTGTTAACGGCAAAAAAGTCGATATCCCGTCTTATCTTTGTAAGGCAGGCGATGTAATTTCTGTTAAAGAAAAATCGGCTCAGACCGACGCTATGAAAAACATTATCGAAGCAAACGGCAGCAGACCTGTTCCCGCATGGCTTGATCTTAACCGTGAAGCAAACAGCGCTAAAGTTGTTAACCTTCCCGAAAGAGATCAAATCGAAGCTCCCGTTGCAGAGCATCTTATCGTCGAGTTCTATTCAAAATAATATAATGCTCTTTAGCCTCATGTCTGTGATGGCAGACAAAACAAAAATCGCAGTTAAACTGTGCAATTTTAAGGAGGGTTTGGTATGATTGGTATTGAGAAACCCGAAGTAAAGTTTATCGGTTCGGCAGAAGATTCAGCATACGGCTCGTTTGTTGTTGAGCCTCTTGAGAGAGGCTTCGGTACAACACTCGGAAACAGCCTTCGCAGAGTTCTTCTTTCGTCGCTTCCCGGATATGCTATTACATCAGTCAAAATTGACAATGTTCTTCACGAATTCTCAACGATCCCGAACGTAAAAGAGGATGTTACCGAGATAGTTCTTAACCTTAAGGGCGTTATTCTCAAAATATACGGAGACGGTCCGAAGATTATGTATATCGAGGCAAACGGCTCCGGTGAAATCACAGCGGGTGACATCAAGGCGGATTCCGAGGTTGAGATTCTTAACCCCGATCACCACATTGCAACACTTGATGCTGATGCACATGTTGTTATGGAACTTACTGCCGACAAGGGCAGAGGATATGTTTCTTCCGACAGGAACAAACAAATTCTTGATCCGGCAATCGGCGTTATCGCAATTGATTCGATTTACACACCCGTACTGAAAGTGAACTACACGGTTGATAACACCCGTGTAGGTCAGATTACCGACTACGACAAGCTTACGGTAGAAGTTACGACAGACGGTACAATTTCCGCAAAAGACGCTGTATCATTTGCCGCTAAAATTCTTACCGAGCACCTTAACCTCTTTGTTGAACTTTCTGATGAAGTTTCAAATACCGAGATTATGGTTGACAAGGCAGACCCGGAAAACGGCAAGGTTCTTGAAACAACAATCGCGGAACTTGACCTTTCGGTACGTTCATTCAACTG
>CAYPAB010000124.1:0-1559 GCA_964408605.1 uncultured Eubacteriales bacterium | reverse complement strand
CCATTTCTGATGAAACCACTGGGCGGCCCGTTCTTTCCATTCCGGTCGCTGTTTCAGCGTGATATAGGTCAATTGTGTCATAATTTCTCCTCCGTAAAAATTGACGATAAGCCCCGTTTTCTCATCTTCGTTTATACAAAACCAGCTCTGGCTCTGTGCCGTTCACGCTGTAGCTGCAAACAAGAATGAAGTTTTCCCGTGCAATCACGCCGAAGCAGGTTTTTGCGCTTTCATCAAACAGATTTTTGACCTGTGTGCCCAGATATACCTCGTCATCCTTCAAAAACTTGACCGTGCCGGAGGGAATAGGATATTCCAGATTGACAAAGCTGCCGACAAGCGGATACAGCTCCGTGACCATTTCCATTCCATCAATATTTAAGCCGTTGATTTCCTCAATCAAGCTTTTTTTGAATGCCTGATAACGCTCCATGCCGCCGGTCAGGATATACCTTGCAACAAAACACGGATTTCCAAATGGGCAGCCGTTTGTTGTTGCACATCCGGGACAAATCTCTTTCGACGGACACTCGGCACAATTTGCACCACAAATAGATTCGTTCATTGCTTTCCTCCGTTTACAATTTGGGCATAAACATCTTCTGGGATCATAGGCGAACAAATACGCTCCAACAACTCCGGTTCAATCACTCCGGTTTCCGCATACTGCCGCCCGGCCCCACGGAGCAGCTCCAATCTTGGCTTTGTCACCGGCTCCGCTTCCGGAGCATTGAACAAGGGGCTTTCCGGAACGGTGATGATGGTATGATGATTGGGGAAACACAGCTTGAACTGCTGAACCGCCGCTTCAAAGTTCTGCCGGCTGTTGGGGAAGCCGCAGCCGCAGATCATCACATATTTCAGGTGAGAGAAATCTGCCTGTTCCACGTGTTCATACCGCTCGCCAACCTTCCGCATGGCCATGGAGGACAGGGGCAGGGTTCTGTCAATGAGTGCTTTCAGCGGGGCGGGCATCCCATAGCAGTACAGAGGAAAGCTGAAAATCAGCAAATCGGATTCCAAAATTTCCTCCAGCAACCCCTTCATATCATCCTTATGGATACACTCGCCGCCATTTCTCATGCAGGAAAAGCAGCCGGTGCAGTATTTGATATGCTTGTCAACCACATGGATGGTGCGAACCGTGTTTTCACCGGTTTCGTTCAACCCTTCCAGGAAGGCACGGGTCATATGCATCGTATCGCTGGCAGAGCGCTTTGGGCTACCATTCAAAACCATAATTCTCATAGAATTCCCCCCTTTTTTTGATCATTACCATAGAATCCTGCGTCAGCATGTATGAAATGTCCATTCTGAAACACATATTCTGAAACGGTAATTTTATTATATACTTTTCTCCGATAAAGTCAAGCGGTTTCCAGGAAAAGCGAAAACCCGCCTGTGAGAAACCTCATAGGCGGGTAGAATCCGGTATTCAAATCCAAACGCGGATGCGTATTCTTGGGAAACCCTTGAAAACCGCGGGAATACGGTTTTTTCAGTCCAGGGGCTTCATGGTGGGGAACAGGATGACCTCCCGGATGGTGTCGGCGCCGGTC
>CAYPAB010000123.1:0-1579 GCA_964408605.1 uncultured Eubacteriales bacterium | reverse complement strand
TTCACAATGGCTTCGGCCTGCACACCTTCGGCGAGGAGCTGACGGGCCCGGAGTATGCTTCCCGCTTCGCAAAGCAAGCCATGGACCGGGGCATTGAATACAAGCTCAATACCATGGTTCTCTCCATCACGGAGGATAAGCATGTTACCGCCGTCAACCGCACCGACGGACTTATCGAAATCGAGGCCAAGGCCATCATCCTGGCCATGGGCTGCCGGGAGCGCAGCCGCGGTGCGCTGAATATCCCCGGCTATCGTCCCGCCGGTATCTACTCCGCCGGTACCGCCCAGCGACTGGTGAATATGGAGGGCTTTATGCCCGGCCGCCGGGTTGTCATCCTGGGCAGCGGCGACATCGGCCTGATCATGGCCCGCCGGATGACCCTGGAGGGTGCCAAGGTCCTGGTGGTGGCAGAACTGATGCCCTATTCCGGTGGACTGAAGCGGAATATCGTCCAGTGCCTTAATGACTTTGGCATTCCTCTCAAGCTGAGCCACACCGTGGTGGACATCGAGGGCAGAGAGCGTGTCACCGGCATCACCATCGCCGAGGTTGGCCCGGACCGGAAGCCCATCCCCGGTACCGAAATTCACTACGACTGTGACACCCTGCTGCTGTCCTGCGGATTGCTTCCCGAAAACGAGCTGTCCCGGAGCATGGGCGTGGAAATTTCTCCCGTTACCAATGGCCCCGTGGTGGATGAGAGCCTGCAAACCAGCATCCCCGGTGTCTTTGCCGCCGGCAACGTGCTCCATGTTCACGATCTGGTGGACTTCGTCTCCGAGGAGGCCGCTGCCGCCGGCCGGGCCGCTGTCCGGTACCTGGAAAGCGGCGAAAGCGGCCAGCGCAACGAGATTGCAGTCACCTTCGAGGGCGGCCCCCGGTACACCGTGCCCGCCAGTATCGATCCCAAGCGGGTCTCCGATGACCTGGTCATCCGCTTCCGTGTCGGCGGTGTCATGAAGAACCGCAGGGTCAAGCTCTACCTGGACGATGAGGCCGTTGTCAGCCGCAAGCGTCCTGTCATGGCCCCCGGCGAAATGGAGGAGCTGAAGCTGACCCGGGCCGCACTGGAGGCCCATCCGGATCTGAAACGGATCCATATCGCAGTGGAGGAGGCGTAACGATGGAAAAACGTGAATTGACCTGCATCGGCTGCCCTCTGGGCTGCTCCATTACCGTCACCCTGGATGGCGGCGAAGTGAAGGACGTGGTTGGCTACACCTGCAAGCGTGGCAAGGAATACGCCCAGAAGGAAGTGACCAATCCCACCCGCATCGTCACCAGCACCGTCCGGCTGGCTGGAAGCAAGACCGGTGCCGTGGTGGTCAGCTGCAAGACCGCCCAGGATATTCCCAAGGGGAAGATCTTCGACGTGGTTGCGGCATTGAAAAATGTGGTTGCCCAGGCCCCCGTGGCCATCGGCGATGTGGTTCTGGCGGATGTGGCCGGAACCGGCGTGGATATCGTGGCAACCAAGGCGGTGCAGTAAGGATTCTTTCAAAGGGGCGTGCCGGAAATCGGCACGCCCCTCAGACTGCCCAAAACCGCGTCATTGCGAGGAGCGGATTGCCACGGC
>CAYPAB010000122.1:0-1606 GCA_964408605.1 uncultured Eubacteriales bacterium | reverse complement strand
GAGCTGGAAGCTGCCCTGCCTGGTTCCCATAACCGTCCCACCGCAGTGGTAGAGGCTGCTGCCACCAATTCGCCAGGTCCCTTTTTCAAAAAGTTTGCGGGAGAAACCACAATTTCTGTGGTTTCTCCCGCTTTTTTGTGTCATGCTTCGGCTCAATTGCCGCTCAGACGGCTTCTCAGCCGAATCAGAAGCTGGTCGGGGCTTTGGAACTCCCCTGCCACAGTCTCCTGAATGGTCTGCGTCAGGTCTTCGATTCGCTTCGTGACCGCTTCGGCATCCCTCACGATCTCCGTCAGGGCCTTGGTCAGTGCCTGGCAGAAGCTGGTGCCTTCCCCGCGGTCCCGGAGATCCCGGCTTTCGCTTCCGGGGAATACCCGCTCCATGGCCTCGGCCAGGGAATCTTCTCCATCGTGGAAGACCACACCGAGTGTAAGCACACCCTGCTTCCGGAGCGTTCCCAGAACCTGGGTCCAGAAGGCCTCGTCGGCCTCGCCCTGGCACAGGAAACTTCCGAGCACATGGACTGTGCCGCTTTCGGTGATTCCCACCAGGACATACAGGCTGCAAAGCTGTCCATCCACCATCACATCGAACCGGAGGACCACAGCCGCGCGCAGACGCAGGCCAACCTCTTCATAGAGATTGAGATACCAGGTTCCCAGGCCGCCATGGATGTACACATAGCCATCCGCCCAGAACCGGAAGGGTTCATCCGGCGTGCCCACGTAGCCATCGGCCTTGATGATGATGGTATTGGTCTTGTTGTTGTCACCGGTGACATTGCCATCGGTGGATACCTGCAGCTTGTCGGATTCCACATCCCGGATGTCCAAATCCTTGGTATGGTTGTCCAGATAGATATCGTCGCCGGAGCCGTGGAAGCCATTGCCGGAGATATCCAGGGGCTGATCCTTGGTGCCGATATCGCCGTCGGCATCGATGGTGATGTCCGGAGCGATGATATCAGGCTTGCCGGTCTCGCCGCCGGTGACATTTCCATCGGTCTCCAGCTTTGCCTCATCCTTGGCGATGATCTGGCCGATCTGGGTGTCCCTGTCATTGTAGATGTAGACATTGTCTCCAAGGGCATCCAGCTTGTCCGTAGAAACATGGAGGTAGTCGTCCGCCTTGCCCACGTCTCCATCCAGCGAGCTGATATCCAGAGAGCCAGCGGTGATGGTGCCGGAGCCGGTGATGCTGCCGTCCACGGTGGCGATCTCCCCATGGCCGGGAATGGTGATTTCCTCCAGATTCAGGTCACCCTTGCCGGAAATGTGGATATTCTCCCCGCCTACCTGGATGGTGGTGGTGCCGCCGACCTCCATGGTCAGGCCATTGTCTGCTGTGCCGATGTTGCCGCCGGCATTCAGCGTCAGGTCATTGCCCGTGCGGATGGTGGGCTCAGCCTTTGCGGCCTCGTCCTTGCTCTTGTCCGCCTGGGCCTGCTTGGCATCAGCCTCCTGGCGTTTCTTCCTGGCCTCAGCTGCCGCCACGTTCGCCGCGGCCTGGGCCGCGTTGTAGTCGGCTGTGGCCTTGTCCAGAGCCGACTGAGCTTCCTCCAGGGCCTTCTGCCGGGCCTCGTCTTCCCGCTGGGCCTGGGCAAGCT
>CAYPAB010000121.1:0-1607 GCA_964408605.1 uncultured Eubacteriales bacterium | reverse complement strand
CGGTGACAGGCTGGGCGGACCGCCATGCCCAGGCGGTGCTGGAAACGTGGGCAAAAACCTATGTAAGGACGTGATTTTCGTGTGGAAGCTCTATGACCGGCTGCTGGAGCAGCTTCCCGATAAGGGAAGGGTGACTGGGGTCTGCGCCACAGATTTCTGGACCATGGCACAGACGGACCAGGGCGGATTGGGCCTTGCCATGACCACCCTTGGGGATACCCGCCCCGCCATGCTGGAAAAGCTGGAGGGTTTACCCCTGGCAGAGGCAGCCCGGGCCGTCAAAAGCTGGAACCTCCCCGAGGCCAGCGCCGGTATGGCAGCCATCAACGCCTGCTACAATACCCGCCAGCGGCTGGAGACCCTCCACTGCGCCGAAAGCTATGACCACTATTGCACCCATGGCCTGGATTTGACGGGAAAAACCATCGGCGTGGTGGGTCACCTGAAAATGCCGGAGGATACCCTGCGCCTTGCGAAGGAAGTATACATTCTGGAGCGCCATCCCCAGCCGGGGGACTATCCGGATTCCGCCTGCGAATACCTGCTTCCCAAATGCGACGTGGTCATTATCACCGGCAGTGCCTTTGTCAATAAGACTTTGCCCCGGCTGCTGGAGCTGAGTCGCCGGGCCTATACCATCGTCACCGGTCCCACGGTGCCCCTGTGTCCGGAGCTGCTGGGGGAGGAAATCCAGCGGCTGGCGGGTCTGGTGCTGACGGACATTCCCGGCATCACCGGCCACGTGGAATCGGGCCTGCCCGGCCCGCCCTACCGGTTTGGGCAAACCTTCCTGCTTTCGGAGGACCGTCTATGAAAAGGCAAAACCAAACCCCCGAGCAGATCGGGGCCCGGCACCGGCTGGTGCTGCTGGCACTGCTGATCGGGCTGGTCCTGTGTATCCTGCTGTCCTTCACCCTGGGCAAGTACCCGGTGCCCCTGAAGGAGCTGCTGGGAATCCTGGGCCAGAAGGTGCTGAAAATGAAAATCGAGCCCTTCTGGACGACCCAGATGGAGGCGGCGGTGTGGAATGTGCGGCTGCCCCGGGTGCTTCTGTCCGTCATGGTAGGGGCCTGTCTCGCGGCAGCGGGGGGCAGCTATCAGGGGGTATTTCAGAATCCCATGGCCTCCCCGGATATTCTGGGAGCCAGTGCCGGGGCAGGCTTTGGCGCGGCTCTGGCCATCCTGCTGGGGCTTTCCCGGGGGTATATCACAGCCTTTGCCTTCGGCATGAGCCTGCTGACGGTGGCCCTGGTGTTCTGGGTCAGCCGCCACGCCAAGGGGGACCGGGTACTGGGGCTGGTGCTGGCGGGGATCATGGTATCGTCCCTGTTTCAGTCCGGCACCTCCTTCATCAAGCTGGTGGCGGACCCGGGGGACAAGCTGCCCCAGATCACCTACTGGCTCATGGGAAGTCTGTCCGGTGCCCAGTGGTCCGATGTCCGCTTCGCCGTGATTCCCATGACGCTGGGGCTGGTGCCCCTGCTGCTGCTCCGGTGGCGGCTGAACGTCATTACCATGGGCGATGACGAGGCCCGGGCCATGGGTGTCAACGCCCACCGGGTCCGGCTTGGCATCGTGGTGTGCTCCACCCTCATCACCGCCGCCTC
>CAYPAB010000120.1:0-1620 GCA_964408605.1 uncultured Eubacteriales bacterium | reverse complement strand
TGGTCACGCCGCACAGCCCCAGCGGGATCAGCGTTTTCCAAAGAGGCAGCTTTTTCCAGTCCATTTGGAGATAACGTATCATGAACAGATACATCAGCATGATCCAGAACACCGCATAGGAATCGATGGTGGCGATGCGGGTCTGTGTAAAGTGCATGCTGTCCAGCGCCATCAGGCACATGGCGATAAAGCTCAGCTTTGAGGACTTGACGAGCTGTTTGACCAGCAGATACATCAGCGGCAGCATCAGCACGCCGATCAGCGCGCCCATGAAGCGCCAGCCGAAAGGGGTCATGCCGAAGAGCTGGACGCCGAGCATCATCAGCACCTTGCCGAGCGGAGGATGCGTCCATTCATAGATGGATTCGCCGTGGAGCATTTCGTAGGCAGTGCGGGCATGATAGATCTCGTCGAAGTAGCTGCTGTTGTAGTAGCTGGGCGTCTCAGGAACGGTATTCTGCTCGTCGATGAGCAGATACGGATCGGCGGCATAGTCGGCATATTCGCCGCTGCGGACGAGATTTTGCACGCTCAGCAGGCTGCCGTCCTCGCTCCAGAAGCCTAGCTCGGAGAGGCGCAGGCCAGCGCTGCGGGCGGTGATGCGCACGTAGCGGGCGGTCTGGAAGGGATATTCCTCAGCGGAGGAGGCGAAGGTCACATAGGCGCCGCCGTCATCCGGAACATAGGTCTGGTCGTATACCACGTTCAGATCCTCGTTGCGGGGCACGTAGTACAGCCAACGAAAGATCTCGCCCTGATCGTATTGAGCATAGTAGGGCTGCGTCCAGCTTTCGCCGTCGTTGGAAAGCTCCACCGTAAAGGTGGAATTGCAGATGCCGCCGTAGTAGATCATGCGGAAGGTCTTGCAATCGCCCAGATCGAACACAATGTTCTCGCCGGACTGACTGGAGACCCATGTGGTCTGCGGGGCTTGCGTGGAGCCGAGATTTACGAAGGCTACAACCGCGTACACGGCGGTGACGGCCAGCATCAGCGCCCAATCCCGCTTTTTAAGATGCAGACGATGGTCGTTTTCGGCTTCGGAAATCGGCAAAGTTTCGGATTTGTCCGATTTCAGCGGGCGAACATGATCCAGAACGCAGATGTCCAGCGCGACCCATGACAGATAGAGCGCGTTGTATATGTTCGCGAGGGACAGCAGAGCGTTGAGCCACTGCTCGTTAGACTGAAGATGGCCGTAGTTGCCGCTGCCCATGCCCCCCTGAAGCACCAGCAATTCGTTCATAGCGGCGGTGACGGTCATCGCCGTGAGCGAAAACAGCAGCCTGCGGTCGCGATCGATGGCGTAGGCGAGCGTCAGCAGCAGCAGCGCAGGGAAGATGTAGCGCTCATGAATCATGGGGCCGAAGGTGAAGATCAGCGAGATCAGCACCGCGCCGGAGAGGAGCAGACGATGCCTGCGCCTAGATTTTACGCACAGGAACATGGCGTACAGATAGGCCAGAGCGAACATCGCATAGGCGACTATCGTCCATACGCGCTGACTCTCGACGGAGACCCAGTTGAGATTCAGCAGTGTGTAGAGGTTCAGCGCGTTGATGGTGAGGTAGGCGTAGCTGCCCAACGTTTCGCTGTAGAGGGAAACGAGCCATTCTATGG
>CAYPAB010000119.1:0-1630 GCA_964408605.1 uncultured Eubacteriales bacterium | reverse complement strand
CCCTTCGCAGCGTCTATGCCTGCGGCACCCTGCTGAATCCCTATGACGGTCTCTGCCATGCGGGGCTTCTGGACCACCGGGCCAAAACCGGAAACCGGGATTGGGCTCTGATTCTTTCGGAGCGTTCCCCAAAATTGGACCTGGCCGTGGTAAATTCGGCCTTTGACAGAGTTTCCCCCATTTCTGGAGGCTTGGAGGATACATGATGAGAAAGAAAATTATACAGAATCTGGTGATTGCGTTGTCGGCGGCTGCTATGCTGGCGGCATTGGTGCTGGTGGGGCGAATGGCTCACCGGGCCGTTGGAGGACTCCCTCAGGAGTCCACCCAGCAGGAGACAACACTGCCTGCCCAGACCGACACCCGACCTACCATCCAGACCACGGTTCCCACGGAGGCAACCGAAGCCCCAACCACAGAGCCTGCGGTGGAGGGAACCACTGCCCCGGCGGAAACGATTCCTCCGACAGAGGCGGAGACGGTTCCCCCCACTGTGCCGGAGACGGTGCCCCCAAAGACCACTATTGACACGGTACCGCTGTATTTTCAGAACGATTATCCCGAGGACCGGTATGATAAAGGAACCATTGCCGATTCCGGCTCCGGCATGACAGCACTGGCCATGGTGGCAAGCTACATGACGGATCACGTATACACCCCGGATGTGGTAGCGGATGTCCTTGCGGATTTTTGCGGCAATACCTTCGACCGGATGGACTATGGCTGTGATTTTCTGGGCCTGTCCTGGCGGCGGGCGGAAAACTTCCATGATGCCAAGGCCGCGCTGGAGGGCGGCAGTGTGGTCGTGGCAGTGATGAACGGAAAGTCAATGTTTGGCTCAGGATACCACTTTATCGTCTGGACCGGCATCAATGACAACAGCCTTGTTACGGTGCTGGACCCGGACAGGGACAACCTGGAGCTATGGAATTTGAAGGAACCGTTTCAGACAGGGTTCCGGGATGGGCAGCTCATTGCCGGCTACGCCGGGGGCTGGATCTTTGACAAGCGTCAGATGCCGGAAAACCCCACCATTGTGGAGCCGGTGCCCTATGCCCAGGAGCCCCGCTATGGGGACCTGACCCTCTCCAATGAGGATATGAACCTGATCGCCCGCCTGATTTGCGCGGAGGGGGAGAGCGAATCCTTTGAAGGACAGCAGGCCATTGCGGAGGTAATTCTCAACCGTTTGGTATCGGAGGAGTTCCCCAGCACGGTAAAGAATGTGATCTATGCGGAAGGTCAGTTCCTGGGGTCCCAGCAGATGGGCAATGTCGAGCCCACCTATACCCAGTACAAGGCCATTGAGCGGGCCCTTTACGGTCCCTATCTTTTACCGGAGGATGTGGTTTTCTTTGCCACCTTCGCCGTCAATGACAAGGTCTGGGGAAAAATTGGAGTACATACCTTCTGCTACAGCTACTTTTCCGAGTGAAGGAGGTGCTTTATGGCGCTTTACGCCATTGGCGATTTACATCTGTGCCTGGGCGCGCCAAAGCCCATGGATGTGTTTGGCGGTGCCTGGGTGGGATATATGGACAAATTGAGAGAGGGCCTGTCCGTAATTGGCCCGGAGGACACCACCGTGCTTATGGGGGACCTGAGTTGGGCTCTGGATCTTGCCCAGGCC
>CAYPAB010000118.1:0-1726 GCA_964408605.1 uncultured Eubacteriales bacterium | reverse complement strand
ACATTCGTGAGCATTGATATATCGCCGATTATCTCATATTCCGATACAAAAAGTTGTTTTGATTCGCTTTCGGAATCATTGTAGTCTGATTGTATCGTCTATATTAAAAACTGTATGTTTTTATGTGATTTTCGTTAATCGGTCTTTTTTTCGTTTTCGTGTTTATCAAGAAAATTCATTACGCTTTTTTCGTTGTACAAAGCGAAGAAAATCAACGAAACAAGACTGAATACACCGGCAAAGACACCTGTGAGTTTGACACCCAAAAGTGCTACCGTTTCACCATCGGGCGCACCGACGGCGAGCACTCCCGAAACAACAAACATCGCAAGCGAATATGCGATTTTTTCAATAAATGTTTTTGTTGCGGAGAAAAATCCTTCACGGTTGACACCGTTTTCGATGCTGTCTTTTTGAATGATATCGGACATAACCGATTGAGGCAATATGTTTATTGCGGCAAAGGGGAATGAAACCGTAACACCCATAAACAATCCTAAATAAAGTTCGTAACCTTTAACGAGCGATGCGATTTTGTCACCGAAGAAAATAAATGCGAAAACAACCGTAAATATTACACTCGCTATAACAAGCATAGTCTTTTTGCCGTGTTTTTTGCTTAACTTCGTTATCATCGGGAACAGGCAAAGCGCCACCGCAATTGCCACCAGCATAACAAGGAAAGACTGTTCTTCGGGCACATTCAAAAGCATTGTTATGTAATAAAGCATTGCGGTTTGGAAAAATGCCATTGATATGTAACTGAACAAATCGCCCGCAAAAAACGTGACGAAAGTTTTGTTTTTGAAAATCGTTTTTGCCGAAGTGAGAAGTGACTGTTTCGGTTTGATGTTGCCTTTAACATAATCCGTTTCTTTGAAAGCGGTTGAACCCAAAATCACACAAAGAAGACCGATTACGCCGAAAATTATAAAGACAATACGCCAAGCCCACAATGCGTTGAAACCGCAGTCTTTGATGAGTTTTACAAACAGGGTAGCCGTGTACATAAAAGAACTTGAACCCATAAAGAACGCCGTGCTTATTGCGTAATAGCCGACTCTGTCTTTGGCATCGGGAATTACTTCGGGGATGAGGGCGTTGCGGGGAATAAAGAAAAATGTGTATGCGACATAGTAGGCAATAAGGAAGAACCCTACCCAAAGCACATTCCAAACGGAACCTTGTTTGAAGGGCGCCATAAAGATCATAACAACCGACACCGCATAAGGTATTGCGGATGCTTTCAAAAAAGGCATTCTTCTGCCGTGCTTACTTGTGCATCTGTCGGAAATGTTTGCAACCCACGGGTCGGTAACGGCATCGATAACTTTACTTATACCGGTAAGAAATGCCATGACCGTTATAAATCCCAAAAGTTTGTTTTGCGGCAAAAGTGCGGGTATACCGCTTATTGCTGTCGGTTGAAAAAAATACAGAAGATAGTTACCTATCATTCCGTTAAACAGACCTTTTGCAATATCCGAAAGGCAGTACCTAACCATTTTGCCTTTTGGAAGTTTTTTCATTCTATCAATCCTTTGTTTTGTATTTGTTCCATTGTAGCATATCTTTTCGTCTTTTTCCACTCTTTTATGCAAATAAGCGTCGTCAACGGCTTCGTATTCGTTTTTGAAAGTCAAAATTATTAAAATAAAAAAGGCACAACCCCGTTTAGCCGAGGTGCGATAACGAAGTATTTATGTAAGGTGGCGGTACAGCGAGA
>CAYPAB010000117.1:0-1750 GCA_964408605.1 uncultured Eubacteriales bacterium | reverse complement strand
CACCCATCCGTCAAAAAACGATGGGAAAGTGGGATTTGGAACGGAAGCCGGCGGAACCCCGCCGGGCTTCCTTGTTCCAATTTTCAAAAATAGCAGAATTGCCAGTGCGCTCAGGGAAGGGCGTGCTCCTTCAGCACGATTTCCTCATCATAGAAGTCCCAATTGTCCATGTTCCAGCGGTCATCGTGAACACTGGCCCAGCGTGAGGGGAGGAACGTATTTCCGTTATTGCGGGTAAGATTGAATGCGTCGCTGAGAATGATGATCTGATCGTGGGCCGTTTTTTCATCGGAGTTGATGGGCTTTCCGGTGAAGGGGTTGGTTGGCTCCTCGATCACCCCCTGGGTTGCCAGGGTTGGAACATCTGCGTTGGTCATAAAGGCATCGGAGGTGGTGAAGCCTTCCGCGTCAAAGTCCTTCACCATCAGCAGCGGGTAGTAAGACTCCAGTTCATCCCCCATCCCATCGGGATAGATCAGTTCCTCCATGCAAGCCAGGCCGGTTCCATGATCCGATACCAGAATGATTCTGGTATTGTCATAAACACCCTGGGCCCGAAGTTCATCAAACCACTCCCCAAGTCTGAGGAACATGGCCATGTTGACATGGTAATGAGACATTTGTCTGCTGTCCACCACCGTCAGTTCGCGGCCGTCCACAACGAAGCGGGCCTTCTGGGCCTGATCGTATTCCGTGTTGTCCACATACTCCCGGGGCGTATAATCCGGTGTCTGAAGCAGGACCGGCTGATGGGTCATGGCGTTGGCCAGCATCAGGAACGTCCCTTCGGCATTGTCCGTAATCCGGGTCATGGTGGGAAGATTGGTAATCACCTGATAGCTTCTCATAAAATCCGGGCTGATTCCCTTTGCGGTGGACAGGCTTCCGATGGTCTGCCTGTCATAATCGGCCATATTGTAATTGCCCTCATTATAGAGGATGCCCTGGATTACGACGGGCATTGTCCGCACAATGCCAAAGCAGAAGAAATTCCGGTGGAGGTCCTCGTAAACAGCCTGATTTTCGATGCCATTGCCGAACCTGCCCTCTGTGATGTAGGCCTTGATTTCAGGATAGTCATCATAAATGCTCAAATCCGGGATCCACTGGTAGCCGGCGTAGGGCGGGTCACACACAGTGACCTGATATCCGTTTTCCGAGAACAGGACGGGCATGACCTTCAGTGCCTCATTCTGCTTTTCCACCAGGGGTTCCGTATCCCGCTTGTTGATTTCCACCGGCGTATACTCATAGCCGCCAAAGAGCCCCGGCGTTCCGAAATTGGTGGTTCCTCCGAAGGTGATCGCATTGGAATAATAGGTAAAGCCGTCAAACTGGGTCATAATCTCCGGCTTTTCGTTCAGAATATAGGGCACCATTTCCCCAAGTGCCCGGTCCAGCATGAGAACCACCACATTTTTTCCGGTTTTGCTCAGGGTAAAGGTGGGTTCCTCCGCTTCCGAAGCGGCCAGCTGTCTCTGGGTGACTGCGATGGAGGAGGAGATCCGGAAGATATTGATGCCGGACATACAGCCAAGGGCGATCACCGCGGTCAGAAGCACGGAGCCGGCGGCTCTGCTGAATCTGACGCAGAGGAAATACACGCCCAATGCGATTCCCGCCATCACGCCCAGGTTGAGCATCTGCTCCATGGTAGTAAAACGGGGGCTGAAATCATACCGCAGTTGCGCAGAGATGATGCCCAAATCCGTTCCGAAGAACATATAATTGACCAGCATCGCCACGCAGG
>CAYPAB010000116.1:0-1868 GCA_964408605.1 uncultured Eubacteriales bacterium | reverse complement strand
CCATAGGGACAACCTCTCTGTTTGCATTCTTCCCGTACATTGTACGTTAAACCATCCTGTTTGTCAAGGAAACCAGAATTTTTATTCCGATTATAGATAAGCGGTCAGGGACGATTGCATGTAAACAATGCCTTGCGCTTTGGTTGCACTGAGGAGGATTATCAAAAACGCTACACACAGTGCTTTGCGGAGAATGTGAAACTGTATTTTCGTGAGCAGTCTAACTATCATTATCGGATGACCGATGATACCACATCCATTGGCGATTTTGTGGGGGGTCCCTGTAGGTTGGGATGGGAAGGAAGCCGTTACCATTCAGAAGCACCGCCGTACAACAGTCCCCAATCCCGTTGATCGAGCGAAATTAATTAATTAATGGGAAGTATGCAGAGTAGAAAGTGCATTTAGACGAAAGAATATGTTTTTCACAGAGTGTACCCTTCGGCGAATGCAAATACACCCCAGAACAAAGGCAATGCACCCCGTCTATCAAACCTGCTCATTATTCTCATATAAGGACATAATCATTGATACAAAGCGGATCGAAGATTACGTCCTTATGTTCTTTTATTGGCGCAGCAGGCGTATTTCAGGTGCTTTCGGTTACAGAATATCCTTATTATCTGGCCGAAGGTGCTCGTCCAGCGCGTAGTAGGCGGCACCTTCACAGAAGGCGAATTCGGAAAGCTGGGCAATGCCCAGGGAAATAGTGTTTCCCCCGGGGCACAGGGTGTTGCTGTCCAGGTAGCTTCGCAGATGCTCCAGGAACAGACTTCCGCATTGGGTGATCTCCCCGTAGAAGAATACATCGCTGGGGTTGAGCAAGTTGATCACACAGCTGACAGCGTAACTCAGATGATAGCAGATTTCGTCCAGAATGCGCAGACAGTCCGGCTGTCCGATCCGCACCTGCTCCAGAAAAATTTCCACTTTTCTGGCAGTGGACAGGGGAGCACCGTTTTCGTCCGGGAAAGTTCCCAAAGCGGCATCCAGCTTCTGGACAATGGAGTAAATGGACACCTCCGCGTCCAGACATCCGACCTTTCCGCATTTGCACAGAGCGGTGGAGTTAGGCAAACGCATGTGGCCGATCTCGCCGGCTTGCCCGGTGGCACCCCGGTAGATTTGTCCGCCCAGGATGCAGCTCATGCCCACGCCTGTGCGGATGGAGAAGAGAACCATATTGTCCAGAGGTCGATCCGTCAGCTGTTGCTTGTAGGCGGTGGCAAGGCAGTTCAGACTCTTGTCAATGTACACGGGGCAGTGGAACCGGCTGGACAGCACGCTGGTCACCGGCACGTTCTGCTCCCCGGAGAAGCGGGAGTAGCGGACGATGGTTCCGGCATGGATGTCGATAATGCCCGGGGCGGCAACGCCGATGCACAGCACCTTCGGAGGACTGGGGAAGCTGTCCAGCAGCTCCTGCACCAGCTCCGGTATCCGGGAGATGATATCCCGGAGGACAGAGGCATCAGGGTCCACTCTCCTGCAGAGCTTTTTCACCGTTTCCCGGCGGAAGTTTACGGCGCAAATGTTGAGGGAGTTGGAGTTGATATCGATACCAATGCAGCAGCCATAGTCCGGGTTCAGGGTGTAAAGCTGGGCAGGCCGACCGACTGCCGCGGCACCTGTGCCGCTGGGAAGAATCAGCCCATTTTCGTGGAGCGCATCCACGGTGGCAATGACGGTGGAAATGCTGTAGCGGGTCATCTTAAATATATCGTTTTTAGACAAATCTCCGTGCTCCGTAATCAGACGGATTACTTGCTTGCGCCGCTCCAGCACCCGCTGGGCAGTGGCCGAACGTTTTGCCATGGCAGTTCCCTCCTTTGCCCATAGCATACCTGAAAAAAGAAGGCATGTCAAGG
>CAYPAB010000115.1:0-1941 GCA_964408605.1 uncultured Eubacteriales bacterium | reverse complement strand
CAACCCGGTCTTTTGCCGTTTCTGTGGTTCAGGTGATTTTTACGGATAATTCCATCTGGAACGATGACAGTCCGGCATGGAAGCCCCTGAACCGTCCCAAGCTGCTGGATGCACTGGGGGACGGTGAGCTGGCAAAACAATTCCGTATCGAGTACGGCGGTGGTTGTGAAAATCTGCTGCTGGAACAGAAGGATTTGTGGCACTGTGTCTGTGGGGCGGTGAATCGTCAGGAGGAAGCGAATTGTCATAAGTGCGGCAAGGCTCTGGTTGAACTGCAAGCCATTGATATGGAGGGCTTGCGGAAAAATAAGGAAGAACGGGTTGCCAAGGAGAGGGCGGAAGCGGAAGTTGCCCGGAAGGAAGCAGAGATTGCAGCAGCCAAAACAAAGAAAATCGGGAAGATTGCGGCAATTTTTGCACTTGTAATCGCTGTAACGGTTTTTGTTGTGGGAATGGTTGGAAAGAACAGAGACTATAACCATGCTATGGAATTATTCGAAAAGGAACAATTCAGTGAAGCAGCACAAGCATTTGCAGCATTAGGAAACTACAAGGATAGTGCCGCAAAACAGGAAATTGCAGCAATGCAGGGAGAAGATGCGTTTCTCCAACTTTTGAACACCTCCGTCCAGAAGGCTTCAGAGTGGAGTGGTAACTTAACCAATCCCAGCGAAGAAGCGAAGAAGGGGATCGAAATTTGCGAAAAATACAGCCCTTATTGTGGAACCTACACATGGACAAGTACTGAAGGAACGCTTATGGACGTGTTCCGTTTCAACTCTGATTTTTATGTAGATGGAGATTCTGTTTACTGGGTATACGATGACTCTGAGTATCCTTTTTTCCCGACATTCTCGGTAGAGTACTTCAATCCAAAATTGAAGAAAAATGGAGAAACCTACGAGTTTTTGCGAAATCCATTGCTTGTTGAGAATGATTCTGTTTACGAATGGATCACCGATGATATGATTGATTTAAAGATCGTGTTCAAGGATGGCCAAATTCAAATGACCATGGGCGGTTTCACTGCGGAAACTACGAACAATGATTATATCATTCACAAGGAACTGCACAACGACCTGTTTACCATGGCAGCTGTCAAAGTTGAAGAATGAGCAAAAGAGGAGCGGGACTAACCATCCCGCTCCTTCCTATTTTCTTGCCCTAATCACCGTACTCTTACTAATCCCCGTCATCTGAGTAACCTGCCTATATGTCTTCCCCTGTTCCAGCAGTTCCAAGGCAAGCTGAATCTGTGCCGGGGAATATTTCTTCGGTCTGCCGTCCCGGAAGTTGGGGTCTTGTCTTGCTACGGCTTTTCCGGTTTGTGTGCGCTCCACGATCATGCCCCGTTCGTATTCTGCAAAGGCCAGCATGACGGTGAGAATCAGGTTTCCCGTCAGGGTGTTTTCGATCAAGCCCATGTTCAGAATGTGGACACGAACGCCACGGTCAAAGAGGTTGCGGACGGTCTGCACGCCCTCTATGGCTGTTCGGGCGAACCGATCCAGCTTGCACACCACCAAGGTATCCCCCTCCCGCAGGGCTTCCAGAAGGTGCTGGAATTGGGGGCGTTCCATAGTTTTGCCTGTAAAGGCTTCCTTGACAATCTCCTGACAGCCGTAGCTTTCCAAGGCTGCAACCTGTTCTTCCAGACTGTTCCCGTCCCGGCCTTGGGTTGCGGTGGACACTCTGGCATAGCCATAAATCATATTTTCCTCCCATTTTTATGAACCTGAGTTCTGACACCGCTTTTCGGCTTTTGGTGCTGTCTTTTGGCACGCCCCGGAAAGGGTGTCAGAACTTTTGAGTTTCGGTGCTTATCCAACCAGAAGCAGGGGTTCGTCACAGTCCATGCAAGCCACATTCACTGAACGGGTTGCCCGGAGGTAATGTCAAGAGTTTTGCGCAAAATCAATTCTGGTATCTGGTAGAAATCTA
>CAYPAB010000114.1:0-1979 GCA_964408605.1 uncultured Eubacteriales bacterium | reverse complement strand
AGGCTCCATGGAAGCCTGCTTCCATGGACCGGGTATCCAGTTCAAATCTGGATAGCAGCTCCAGAGATACTCCGAAGTTTCGACTTCGGAGTTTTTCTTTCAGCGGAAGCAAAACGGGAGACCTCATCCGCCACATGGTTGCCCATAACGATATTTCCTATCTTGTATCTCGTATCTTCTATCTTCACCAGGGACGATTTAGGCCCGCGGCTTTTTGCTGCGGGCCTGTTGCTTATTCGCCGAAATATTTGCGGAAATAGTCGAACCATTCCTCGAAGTCCCCGGCCCCGGGAATATCTCCGTCGGCGGGGTCCGAGGGGGCGGACTCATCGTGGGGTTTTTCATCCAGGGTAACGCCCAAGGTCATTTCCTGACCGGCCCGGATCAGAGTAACGGCGGTGGTATCTCCGGCCTTGTAATTCCGCAGGGTCCGGGTCAGATCGGTGACGGAAGAAATCTTCTGACCGCCCAGCTCAATAATCAGGTCCTTGGCCCGGATGCCGGCCCGGTCTGCCGCGCCGCCCTCGTCCACGCTGACCACATAGGCACCTGCGGTGGGCAGGTCATACATGGCGGCAGCCTCCGCGTCATTGTTCATAACCTTGACACCCAGATAGGCACCGGTGACGTAACCATAGTCCACCAGATCGGAGATCATGCCGGAAATGTCATCGATGGGGATGGCGAAGCCGATGCCCTCGATGGAGGCACCGGAATCGGTGGTGCCGGAATATTTGGCGGTGGTGATACCGATGACCTGGCCATCCATATTGAACAGGGGGCCGCCGGAGTTGCCGGGATTGATGGCGCAGTCGGTCTGGATCATGTTGATGATGGTATTGTCCGTGGTGATTTCCCGGTCAATGCCGCTGACATAGCCCACGGTCTGTGTGGCGGACAGGGTGCCCAGGGGATTGCCAATGGCCACCACCATATCGCCGATGGAGAGGGAGGCACTGCTGCCCAGGTCGGCGGGGGCAAGACCTTCGGCCTCCACCTTCAGCACGGCAATGTCATTGCCGGAGTCGGAGCCCACCAGCTGGGCCTCATATTCCGTGCCGTCGTAGGTGGTGACCAGAATTTTGGTTGCTTCCTCCACCACGTGATAGTTGGTGACCACATAGCCGTCGGCGGACAGAATGAAGCCGGAGCCGCTGGCGGTACCCTCCATGGTCTGGCCGTAGTAATAGCTTTCCACGGTGGTGGAGATGGCCACCACGCTGTCCACGCTGGAGGCATAGAGCTGGGCGGGGGTCATGCCGCTGCCATCGGCAAGAGGCTTGCCGGTGCTGCCGCCGGGAGCGGCGGTGCCGGACTGGACCTGACGCTGGAGGTCCTCAATTTTTCCCGTGAGCATGGTGACGGTCCTGGTGTTCTGGCTCTGCCAGTAACCGTTGACACACAGAGCGGTGACAAGGCAGCCGGCCACCACAAGCAGGATGGTCAGCCAAAGGGCGGTGCCTCTGGCACTCTTCCGGGGTACTTTTGGGGTTTTTGGAGGCTTCGGAGCTCTGGAGGGCTGGACAGACGCCTGGGGATGGACCAGGTAGGGGGAGTCGGCGTAGGGAGAGGCTTTTCTGGCAGACTCTGCGGGTGCTTCGTCCAACCCGGGGGTCACCGGCGCACAGACCGGCTCCACCGGGGGCTCGGCAATGGTCGCTTCCGGTTCCTGGGAAGAAATTTCGGGATTCATTTCGTCAAAGGTATCCATAAGGGTTCCTCCTGATTCTCTATGTTAAGGGAAAGATCTGTTTTCTTCCAATTCTACAGGACAGATATGAAAATAGTATGTACAGCTGGAAACATTCTACTCTTTTTCCCGGAAAAGGTCAAGAAAAAAGTCGCGGCGGCCAAAGCCGCCGCGGGACAGGGCCCTTACTTCTTGCGGAAGGACTTGCAGTCGGTGCACTGGTCCACGGTGGGGTTCATTTCGTGGGTGCCCACCAGAATGCGGTCCAGGGAGCAGTAATTCTCGTTCT
>CAYPAB010000113.1:0-2155 GCA_964408605.1 uncultured Eubacteriales bacterium | reverse complement strand
TGTTTTTCAACTAAATCCGTGCTATCGCACGGAATAAATCCCACTTCGTGGGATGTAATCACGCTTTATCGTGTATGTAACCGCCGTCTTGTTTCCCTGTATTCTTCGGGGAAGTCTTCGGTCGGCAAATTTTTAAGTCTTTCGGTTGTCCCCTCTTTTTGTGCCGTTTCGTAATACCACCGTTTAAATTTAAGGGTGTCAAGTGTTTCATACAATGTTTCGATTTGTTTTTCGACTGCGTACTGTTGCTCAATCACAAGTGACAGACGCTCGTCGATGGTTTCGTCGCCTTGCATCGCCAACAAAACAAATTTCCGTATATCTTTAAGCATCATACCGGTTTGTTTTAGACATTCGATAATTTTGAGCCATTCGTAATCGCTTTCCTTAAAAACACGGATACCGCCGTTTAAACGTTCAACAAAAGGCAAAAGCCCCTCTTTATCGTAATATCGAAGTGTCGACGGTGCAACACCCAAAAGTTTCGCCATTTCGCCTATTGTATAAACCATAAATTATCTCCCGCCTATTGACTTAAAGTCAACTTTAAGTTCTATAATATTCTTGAATAGTTTTAGTTTATCAAAACTTTCATACAAAATCAAGCAAAAGGAGATAACGGAATGAATTATATCACTCTTAACAACGGCGTAAAAATGCCCCAACTCGGCTATGGTGTTTACCAAGTAAGCCGTGAAGAATGCGAGCGTTGTGTTCTTGATGCGTTGAAAACCGGCTACAGATCCATCGACACCGCACAGTCATATTTCAATGAAGAAGAAGTCGGCAACGCTATTGCCGAAAGCGGTATCCCCCGCAAAGAAATTTTTTTGACAACAAAAGTTTGGATCGAGCATTACGGCTACGAAAAATGCCGTGCTTCGGTTTTGAATTCGATGAAAAAATTGAAGGTCGATTATCTTGATTTGTGCCTTCTTCATCAGCCGTTCGGCGATGTTTACGGGGCGTATAGGGCACTTGAAGATTTATATGACGAGGGAAAGATACGTGCCATAGGCATTTCGAACTTTTATACCGACAGAATGATCGATATCGCATCTTTTTCAAGAATAAAGCCCATGGTAAATCAAATTGAAATCCACCCTCACAATCAGCAAATCGAAAACCTCGCTTGGCACAAAAAGTACGGCGTTCAGCCGGAGGCATGGGCACCTTTCGGCGAGGGCAGAGGCGATATGTTCAATCTTTCCGAATTGAAAGATATTGCAAAAAATCACGGCAAAACGGTTGCGCAGGTTATTCTGCGTTGGCACATTCAAAGGGGCATTGTCGTAATTCCCAAAACGACTCACGCAGAAAGAATGAAAGAAAATTTTAACGTGTTCGATTTTGAACTTTCAAATGAAGATATGAACAAAATCGCACTTATCGACAAAAAGCAAAGTTCCTTCTTCTCGCACACAGACCCGAATATGGTTGAATGGTTCGTCAAAATGGTTGAAGAACGGAAAGGCAAAACAAGTGCGAATAACGAAAAAAAAGAATGGTGAAGTAAAGGAGTTTTTTTAAATGAACAAAAAAGTGTTGATTTTATCCGGAAGCCCCCGAAAAAACGGCAATTCCGACATTTTATGCGATGAATTTATGAAAGGCGCAACCGAAAGTGGCAACGAGGTCGAAAAAATTCGAGTTGCCGAAAAGAAAATCGGTTTTTGTCACGCCTGCTATGCCTGTAAGGGCACGGGTGTGTGTGCAATCAAAGACGACATGGCTGAAGTTTTGCAAAAAATGATCGATGCGGATGTTATCGTGCTCGCAAGCCCCGTATATTTTTATTCAATCGATGCACAACTCAAGGCGCTCATCGACAGAACCGTCGCACGCTGGCTTGAGGTGAACAACAAGGAGTTTTACTATATTGTCACCGCCGCAGACGGCGAAATCGAATCGGCAAAAACAACAATAGACTGTTTCCGAGGATATGCCGACTGCGTTGACGGTGCACGTGAAATGGGCGTTATTTACGGCATGGGCGTTTATGAGAAAGGCGAAATCAAAAATACATGTGCCGTAAAAGAAGCCTATGAAATGGGCAAAAAGGTTTAATCGTTACGGCGATTACATACCTTTTGGATTTTTGTATAAATTTAAGATGAAAAATCACGGCGAAGCCGTGCATATAATCCGCAACGAG
>CAYPAB010000112.1:0-2210 GCA_964408605.1 uncultured Eubacteriales bacterium | reverse complement strand
CTCGATTATCTGAACAATCATCTGAAGATAAAATATAAAAAAACCGCTCAGTAATTTTATGAACCCATTTTTATGTGATGAACGTGTAACTTTTGCACCATTCGATCTCGTTAAAACTCCCAAGTTTGATAAAATCACAGACAAGGTTAAACTTGCCATGAGCAGCTATGAATTAGCTAATTTGTATTATGCTGCCGCGACATTTTTAATCAAAAATAGCCTTGATCTTATGCCGGTTGTGTTGAGCAATGCTTCTTTTGCCTGCGAGCTGTACTTAAAGGCGCTTCTCTTTGATTATGAAATAGGCTTTGAAAACACACATGGTTTGAAAATCTTGTTTGACAAATTGCCTCGCGATATTAAAGATTACGTTTCGCTGAATATTGATATAGACAACAGAGAAAGAGAATTTCAATTGTGTCTTGCGGAGCAAAATGAGTCGTTTGTCACATATAGGTATATGAATGAGGTTAAGTCGATTGCCGCAAATCCGCGCTTTCTTTTTGCTTTTGCGCATATCTTGAAATTCGTATATGAAACACTGACCGAGAAACATAACATGATAAAAGACCAAAGTGAAACTTGATTAAGTTTTTGCCCAAGAAAAAAGCGCAATGAAGATGCAGCTCTGTGTCTTCACTGTGCTTTTTGTTGTATGGCCTATATTGTTTCTCTTTAAGCTAACAGCTATAAATCAAAAGTGCCACACTTCCATTGAAAAATGATTTATACCGCTGCATTTTACATTTCAGAACAGCTCTACGCGACCGAGGAGGAAGTCAATCAGATTGCAATGGAATATGCCCTTGTCGTCGTAGTAATTGTGGGGGATATCCATGCGGATGATTATTTTTTTGAAAAAGTCGCGCGTTAAAAGGAGAGAGGCGAGCTCGGAGGATTCTTTTTTCTCCGTGTCCATTTGAAATGCCGACTGAATATATATCTTTTTGTCGGCGTCGTTTACGACAAAGTCGATTTCTTTTTGCGCAGTGCCGCCGCCGGCGCGGTCTGTGACAACACCGACGTCAACGGAATATCCACGACGAACCAGCTCGTTATAAATGATATTTTCCATGATGTGGCCGGGGTCATACTGGCGATAGTTCAGCCTTGCGTTGCGTAAGCCGAGGTCAGTGTAATAGTATTTGTTTGGGTACTTGAAATAGGTTTTCCCCTTGACGTCATAGCGCTTCGCCAATGACACCAAGAAAGAATCTATAATGCACTGGACGTAATTTGCCACCAAGGCGGGGTTGACCTTTTCGCCTCTCATGCTGCTCAATGCGTTTGCGATGTTAGTGGGATTGGTCAGTGAGCTTATCTGCGATGCCAAAAAGTCCAGTATGTCATTGAGAATATCCTCGCGCTCAATCCCGTTGCGCTCCATGATGTCTTTGACATACAGCTCGTTATACAGCAGCGTGAGATAATCCTTTTTGTCCTTTTCTTCCGCCAGCGCGAGCACTCGCGGCATGCCGCCGTAGAGCATATACGCATCAAGCGCCTTGCGTTCGTCTCCGCCCACGTGTGAATAATACTCCTCGAACGACAGGGGATAAATGTGAATCTGTGTGGCGCGCCCGCGAAACTCCGTGGCGATATCTTTTGACAGGCCTTTTGAGTTGCTGCCTGTTACATACACATCAAGGTTTTTGTACGCTTTCAGCTCGTTGAGCATGTCGTAAATCGAAACTTCGATGCCGCCGTTTTCCTTGTCAACAACCTTTGCGGTGAACTGGACTTCATCAATGAAAAGATAAAAGCGTTCATCCTTGTTCTGTGTGATGATGGATTCAACATATTCGCAAAGCGTAATGGGATTTCTATACTTATAATATCTGCGCTGATCCAATTCAAGTTTGATGATGTGGTCATCCGGAATGCCCTCAGAAAGAAGATAATCATAAAAAAGCTCAAATAGCAGCACGGACTTGCCACACCGACGAATGCCGGTGATGACCTTGATTTCTCCGTTCCACATGTTGCGGACAATGCGCTGTAAATAAGAATCGCGTTTAATCATTGTGCTCACCTCAAACTTGCAACAAAACCGTTACTACTTATATAAGTAGTATATCAAAATTCTTGGAGTATATCAAGCATTTTGAGGAAATATAATAAAGTTGAGACAGTTTTGTTGCAACTTCTGCAGGAAAACAGCGGTATAAACCACGCACCCGTGGTTTATACCGCTGTTTTTATTATTCTAT
>CAYPAB010000111.1:0-2211 GCA_964408605.1 uncultured Eubacteriales bacterium | reverse complement strand
TATATGGGATATATCCTATTTTGTCAATATATATTACAAGATATTTTTCATAAAAAAACTTATATCCCATAAGCATAGGCTAAAGCCTATTTTACAATACCGATTGGATATTTCAAGTTTTCGATTGGTGTTTTGCACAAATGCAAAAAGTTGTAAAAATTGTATTTGTGCAAACATCACAAAAAGAGGCAGCAATCGCCGAAAGAAAAGAACCTATATTTTTCTTTAACCGCTTCTTTATAAGCGGCGAAAGTCTTTTCGTATCCGTAAAACGCACTGACAAGCATAATGAGGGTGCTTTCGGGCAAGTGGAAGTTTGTTAACAGCCCGTCGATACATTTGAATTCATATCCGTTCGGGTAAATGAAAATGTCGGTAAAACCGTCGTCTTCGCAAATTTTACCGTGGAATGTTGCAACGGATTCGAGTGTTCGGCAACTTGTTGTTCCTACGGCAATAACTCTGCCGCCGTTCGCTTTTGTCTTATTTATGAGTTCGGCGGTTTCTGCGGGAAGATGATAATGTTCGGAGTGCATATGATGGTCTTCGATTTTTTCGGCTTTAACGGGTCGGAATGTACCGAGACCGACATGAAGTGTTACATAGCCGATATTTACGCCTTTTTCTTCGAGTTTTTTAAGTATTTCGTTTGTAAAGTGCAAACCCGCTGTGGGTGCGGCGGCGGAACCGAGTTCTTTTGAATAAACTGTTTGATAGCGTTCTTTATCTTCCAATTCCTCTGTAATGTAGTGTGGCAACGGCATTTGCCCGATTTTGTCAAGGATATTGAAAATATTATCGTTTTTATCATGAAAAAACCTTACAATACGGTTGCCGTTATCAAGAACCTCCTCAACTTTTGCTTCAAGCAAGCCGTCGGAAAACACAAATTCAGCACCTTTTTTGGCACGCTTTCCGGGGCCGGCGAGTGTTTCCCACAAATCGTTTTCGAGCCTGTTCAAAAGAAGGAACTCAACGTTTGCACCTGTCCCCTTTTTAACACCGTAAATACGTGCGGGAAGAACCCTTGTGTTGTTCAAAATAAGACAGTCGCCGGGATTTAAATAATCGGTAATATCATAAAAATGTTTATGAAGAATTGAGTTATTTTGAAGCGAAAGAACCATCATTCGAGAGTGGTCACGGGGTTCGATGGGGTGCTGTGCTATAAGTTCTTCGGGTAAATCGTAAAAAAAATCGGATTTGTTCATAATTATACCTTTGTTTCCTTAATATAAAATAAAATTGTAAATAAAAACGATTGACTTAATAATATTATATATGGTATTATCTATAGATGTTAAAAAGCGGATTATATTATAATTCATTTATCCCGCAATTACAAGTGTTTTTTATACGGAGGTACACACTTATGAAAAAGTACAAAGTTGGTATTATCGGCGCAACGGGTATGGTCGGTCAGCGATTTGCTCTTTTGCTTGCAAATCATCCGTGGTTTGACGTAACCGTTCTTGCCGCAAGTTCACGCTCCGCCGGAATGAGTTACAAAGACGCTCTCGGCGAACGTTGGTGCATGTCCGAGCCCACGCCCGAAAAATATCTCGATATGACAGTTCTCGATGCCGAAAGCGATATCGAGAAAATCGCTTCGAGTGTTGATTTCGTTTTCTGCGCTGTAAATCTCAGCAAAGACGAAACAAAAATTCTTGAAGAAAAATACGCAAAAGCGGAGTGCCCCGTTGTTTCAAATAACAGCGCTCACCGTATGACTCCCGATGTTCCCATGGTAGTTCCCGAACTCAACCCCGAACACATCGAAGTTATCGCTTCGCAAAGAAAACGTCTCGGAACAAAAAGAGGTTTTATTGCCGTTAAATCGAACTGCTCTCTCCAGGCTTATGTTCCCGCACTTTTCCCTCTCCACGAGAAATACACAGTTAAAGATGTTGCTGTTTGCACATATCAAGCAATTTCAGGTGCCGGCAAAACTTTTGAAAGATGGCCCGAAATGGTTGACAATGTTATCCCCTTCATCGGTGGCGAAGAAGAAAAGAGCGAAAAAGAACCTCTTAAACTTTGGGGTAAAATTGTCGGTGACGAAATCGTTCCCGCAACAGAGCCTCACTTCACGGCACAGTGCATTCGTGTTCCCGTTACCGACGGTCACATGGGCGCGGTTTTTGTTCGCTTCGAGAACAAACCCGAAAAAGAAGATATGATAAATATGTGGAAGAATTTCAAAGGCAGAGC
>CAYPAB010000110.1:0-2233 GCA_964408605.1 uncultured Eubacteriales bacterium | reverse complement strand
AGTGGACTAAATCAAGTTATTCGCAAAATACACGAAAATCAGTCGCCGAGGGCTTGCTTAATATCCCCTACCAGATCCTCTGCACTTTCAAGACCGCAAGACAATCTGACTAAATCGGGAGTGATGCCGGCGGCGATAAGTTCTTCGTCGTTCATTTGGCGGTGGGTTGAGCTTGCGGGATGCAAACAGCAACTTCTTGCGTCGGCAACGTGAGTTTCGATAGCAATGAGTTTAAGTTTGCCCATAAATTCTTCAGCCGCTTTTCTTCCGCCTTTAACACCGAAACTTACTACACCGCAAGTGCCGTTGGGAAGATATTTTTCGGCAAGGGCGTGGTATTTGTTGCTTTTGAGCCCTGCGTAGTTGACCCACGAGATTTTATCCGACGACTCAAGAAATTCGGCAACGGCAAGACCGTTTTCGCAATGGCGTTGCATACGAACGTGCAAACTTTCAAGACCGAGGTTAAGATAAAAAGCGTTTTGCGGAGACTGAATTGAGCCGAAATCCCTCATAAGTTGAGCGGTCGCTTTTGTGATATAGGCACCCTCTTTGCCGAAGCGTTCGGCGTAAGTGATGCCGTGATAACTTTCATCGGGAGTACAAAGACCGGGGAATTTGTCGGCGTGAGCCATCCAATCGAATTTACCCGAATCTACGATACATCCGCCGACCGCCGCACCGTGACCGTCCATATATTTTGTGGTGGAGTGGGTAACGATATCGGCACCCCATTCAAACGGACGGCAACCGTAAGGCGTTGCGAAAGTATTGTCGATAATAAGCGGTACGCCGTGACTGTGTGCCGCTTTGGCGAATTTTTCGATATCAAGAACCGTCAAAGCGGGATTCGCTATAGTTTCGCCGAAAACGGCTTTTGTGTTGGGTCTGAATGCGGCGTTAAGTTCTTCCTCGGTGCAATCAGGCGAAACGAATGTAAAATCTATGCCCATTTTCTTCATCGTTACGGCAAAAAGGTTATAAGTTCCGCCGTAAATAGTCGAAGAAGAAACAACGTGATCACCGCAAGTTGCGATGTTAAAAACAGCATAAAACGATGCCGCTTGACCCGAAGAAGTAAGCATTGCGGCGGTACCGCCTTCAAGTTCCGCTATTTTAGCGGCAACGGAGTCGTTAGTTGGGTTTTGAAGCCTTGTATAAAAATATCCGTTTGCTTCAAGGTCAAAAAGTTTGCCCATATCTTCGCTTGAAGCGTATTTGAATGTTGTGCTTTGAACGATGGGAATTTGACGGGGTTCGCCGTTTCCGGGTGTATAACCGCCCTGCACACATTTAGTTTCTATTTTGTAATCCATATTGACATCATCCTTTCGGAAATCATTTTATAAGAAAAACGCACCAGTAAAATGTTCTGCCGTCGTTTGAAAAAGCACCTACACCTATTTTACTGTAATTGTTGCTGAGAATTGCTTTTTCGCTTTGTGCATCTTTAAGAAGTTTTTCGGCCGCTCCGCTGTAGCCGAACGATGAAGTAACGATCATCTTATCGGCACAGGTATACTCAATGCCCGTTTGGTCAAGAAGTTTGTAATAATACGAACCGTCTTCACGAAGAAATGCGGTACCTGTTTTGGTAGCGTATTCCTCGGCAGCGATCCTCGCCGCATCGCAAAGTTCGGGCGACACGGTAAAGCGTATTGACCTACGGTTTTTTTCGAAGCGGTAGTCGTTTATGATTTCGGCAAAATCTTCGGGGTGTTCGTCAAACTCATACCCCTCCATATAAACCGATTCGATATGCCCTGCGGCGGTACGCAAAATAAGACGTACATCGGTAGTTTTGATAAAGCCGTCTTTATCCATATCAGCCGCTTCAAAATCAAGACCGTAAAGTTCTTTTTCGTATATGTTTGCCGCAACCATCAAAGCGATTCTCGCATCATCGGTTGAAACGTAGCCGTCGTTGTTAATATCACCGTAACAGCGTTTTATTTCAATGGCCCCGAAGGGCATTGCCCAAATCCATATTAGGGCGGTAATTACAAAAGCAACTGTTATAACTTTAATTTTTCTGCTCATAAAACCACCTTTACGGGGAGTTAAAAACCCCGATTATTTGAAATATTATTATACAATACCGAATTTCAAATTGCAATAGTTATAACAGTCATTTAACAATTCGTTTACCGTTCGTTTTCCCGAAAGGCTGTGATTTTAACGATACACTTTTTTCAAATAAACGCAAATCCCCCGCCGAGTTTTAACACCCGAC
>CAYPAB010000109.1:0-2257 GCA_964408605.1 uncultured Eubacteriales bacterium | reverse complement strand
ATTTCAACAATCTTTCCGAGTACGCAAAGACCCGTACAACTCCTTACGGTGTTTCATTTGAAAGCATTTGCAAAGAAGTAATCGGTAAAAAGCAATCGGCACAACTTCGTCGGCTTTTAGGCTTTAAGTTCCAAAGGCATCCGTCAATAAATCTTCCCGAAGAAAGATTACAGGCGATTGAAAAACATATAGAGGTCAGAGCGAGAGAACTGCTTTCGCTTCCGAGAACAAGAACGGTGTGAAACGTGAGCCGAGATGCAAGGTGACCCTTTAAACCGAAAACTATGTAAAAAACGGTTTCGATAATTTCAAAAATGAAACGGTCGTTAATTCCTAAGGTAATTTCCACTGTGGAACTTACTTTGGGAATTAACTCTTTTGAAAAATAGGTATTGACAACGGGAGGCACCCGTGATATAATTGTCACACCTCTCGGAGAGGGTTCTTTTTTTGTGCCCTGATTTTCAAAATCGCAAAGCACTTTAAATGCTCGCTCCTCGGATGATAGGGGATAGGCTCCGTTCACCGTTTGAGAGGGAGGCTAATCAAAAATTGGAGGTGCCGTTAGTGAGAGTTAAAATTACACTTTCCTGCACAGAATGTAAGCAACGTAATTACAACACTATGAAGGAAAAGAAAAACAACCCCGACAGGTTGGAGATGAAGAAGTATTGCAGATTCTGCAAGAAACACACTCTCCACAGAGAAACAAAGTAAGGAGGTAGCGCAATGGCTGACGACAAAAAGAAGGCAGTCGCCAAAGAAAATACCTCTAAGGCTGCTAAATCCGTAAAACAAGCCAAATTCTCGCCTAAGAATATCGGCAAGGCTATCGCCCGTTTCTTCAAAGATCTTCGCGGAGAAACCAAAAAAATCGTTTGGCCCACAGGCAAAATGGTTCTTAAAAGCACGGGCATCGTACTTGCAGCGGTTATCGTGATAGGTGCGGGTATATGGCTTATCGACTTCGCACTTGCCGGTGCGGTGGGTGCTGTTGACAAATTGGCTGACAACGTAACCACTACCGAGGCTGTTTCCGAAAGTGTCGATGAAACAGAAGTTCTTTCGGAATCCGTTGAAGAAACTACGGAGTCAACAACCGCCGCTTGATTCTGATTCACTGACTATCAGCAATTTCGGAGGTGTACAATGGCTGTCGAAGCAAGATGGTATATCATCCACACTTATTCCGGTTATGAGAATAAAGTTGCGGAGAATATCGAAAAAATCGTTGAAAACCGTAAAATGCACGACAAAATTTTCGGCGTATGCATTCCTGTCGAAAAGGTGGTTGAAGTCCGTGAGGATAAAACCGTCGAAGTAGAAAGAAAAGTTTTCCCCGGCTATGTAGTCGTTAAACTTGCGGTCGAATACAGCGATAAAGAGGGCGAAGAAAACGTTCTCAAAGTCCCCGATGAAACATGGCACGCAATCCGTTACACTCGCGGTGTTACAGGTTTTGTGGGTCCCGACGGAAAACCCGTTCCGCTTACCCCCGATGAGGTACGCAAACTCGGTATCGAAGATTCCGGTGCAGAGGGCGACGGTTCCGCAAGGACTGTTACCGAAGTTTCCTACGGCGTCGGCGATCTCGTTACGATTACCGAAGGTCTTATGGAGGGTAACTCCGGTGTTGTCGAAACAATTGACACCGACAAGGGCGTTGTCAGAGTTATTGTTTCATTTATGGGTAAGGAAGCTCCCGTGGAACTTCCGCTTAATCAGGTGAAAAAAGCGATTGACTGATAATCGCAAATCAAACTCGGTAATCAGCGGTACATCCGCTGTTATATGCGGTACACTGTACCGCGTGTGGGAGGAATAAGGCGAGCTTCTTATTCCGCCATACCACGAATTTTGGAGGTGCAAAACATGGCTCAAAAGGTTGTAGGTCTTATTAAACTGCAAATTCCCGCCGGTAAAGCGACCCCGGCTCCCCCGGTTGGCCCCGCTTTAGGTCAACACGGTGTAAACATCATGGCATTTACAAAGGAATTTAATGAGCGTACCAAAAACGATATGGGTCTCATTATCCCCGTTGTCATCACTGTTTATGCTGACCGTTCTTTCACATTTATCACAAAAACTCCGCCTGCTGCTGTTCTTATTAAGAAGGCTTGCGGAATTGAAAGCGGTTCGGGTGTTCCGAATAAAACAAAGGTTGCAACAATTACCGGAGAGCAAGTCAGAAAGATCGCAGAACAGAAAATGCCCGATCTCAATGCTGCCGATATCGATGCTGCTGTCTCAATGATCG
>CAYPAB010000108.1:0-2266 GCA_964408605.1 uncultured Eubacteriales bacterium | reverse complement strand
GAGACTACAGCTTCCGCATCAGCGACGGGGGCTACAACCGCACCGAGGGCAAGCTCACGGTGTCTGGGGAAACCTCCCTGGCTGTGACCCTGCCAAGCGGCCAGTGGTTTGGGGACGTGAACATTCTGGACGATCTGGGAGAGCCCTTCCCCTGCGTCCAGGATACCAAGGCCCACACCGCCACCTTCCAGATTCCGGATACCGCAAAGGAACTGGGAAGCCTCTACCTGAACGTGTACCAGGGAACGGAGATTCCGGACCGGGACAAAACCAAGCTTCGCACCATCTACACCGGTGTCAACGGAAATGACTTTTCTATTTTTGCCCGCAGCTGGGAATCCACTGCCACAGCTCTGACTTACCTGGTGGAGCAGGGCATGGAGGGGGTTTGCTTTCCCATGGAGGCCCAGTATGTGGACGCCGCCGGCCATACCCAGATCCAGAGCTATCAGATGCTCCTGGAACGGGTGCCCACCCTGGCCAGCCTGACGGTGTCCGCCGAGGGCACCATCCTGCCCATGGACTTTGACCCCAGAACCTACAGCTATGATCTGGTTACTGTCTCCGGGGATCTGGAAATCAGCGCCCAGGGCTTCGGGGTGGATTACACCATCGGGGGAACGGGAAAGGTCACCACCACCGGCAGCCACACCGTCACCGTGTCCTATGGAGGCAAGTTCGCTAGCTATCAGCTGAACATCACCCAAAAGGACAGCGTGCCCGTGACCGTCAACAGCGGGGAGGACGTTACCATCCAGGTTCTCAACGCCGCGGGCAGCGTCATTGCCCCGGTGGATGGGGTGTATCACCTGATTCCGGGAGAAACCTACCGCTATATAGCCACCAAGGCGGACCATTATCACGCCACCGCGTCCTTTACGGCATCGGAAAATCTGGTGGTGAATGCGGTCACCCCCACCGTGGCGGACTGGCTGGAGAATCTGGCCCTCTATGACAGCAGCAACGCCTCTACCCGCAGTGCCTATGCCATAGCCCCGGCCTTCTCGTCCAATGTCCACAGCTACACCTTCCAGGTGTCGGACTACAACACCACTGCCTTCCTCCAGGCCACCAGCGATATGACGGTCACAGCCCTTTACCGGTCCCAGACCACCAGTCCCCAGACCCACGGCATAGAGAAGGTACAGGTTGTCAACAAAGTCGTGGATGCGGCCTCTGGTGCCCAGATCCTTTCACAGGTGGTAGCAAGATCCGGTCGCCACAATACGGTGACATTGCGCCTGTCCCAGGAAAAGGACGGCGTGACCTGCTACCAGGATTACACCCTGACCCTGGCCAGAGTCCTCCATTTGTCTGAGCTTTCCCTGGAGCAGAATGGAGATTCCGTCCTGCTGATGGATGGTTCCGGCAAGGCCACCGAATATGACCGGGATACCACAAGCTACACCATCAAGGTCAACCGGGATTCCGTGGACCTTTCCCTCAGCGCAGTCTTCCCCAATACGGATACCGCCACCGATTGCTGCGGCGGCTATTACGCCCTGGTGAACGGTCAGCGCTGTGACAGCCTGGAGAATCTGACTGTGAACCTGAATCCCGAGGCGGACAAGGAGACCATCTCCATCCAGGTTTGCCACGAGGATGAAACGGGCGTTTCCAGCACGTATCAGATCGCCGTGGAGAAAACGGACCCTGTAGCCCTGACCATCGCCACCGATCCCGGGGATGCCGTGGTATATCTGACCAACGACCTGAACGGCAAGCGGATCCTGCCCAAAAACGGAATCTACCTTCTGACCCCCGGCGGCAGCTACAGCTATACCCTCACCGCCAAGGGCTACGTGGGAACCACCGGTAGCATCACCGCCCCGGAAAAGGACGGGACCATTTCCCTGAGCCTGACAAAGGCCCCGGCGAACAATACCCTGTCCAATCTCTCCTCTGCCTGGCCCCATCTGCGGCAGAATTCCGACAACAACGGCGTTGTGAATTACCCCATGCCCACCCTGGCGGAGGATACGGTCCTCAGTTGGGCCACCCAGATCGGCTCCGGCTTTGACAGCAACGCCTGCGGCTGCCCCATTCTGGTGGACGGCTACCTCTACACCTATGCCGGCACCACCCTTTACAAGGTGGATACCATTTCCGGTGAGATCGTCGCCACGGGTACCATGGATCATGCCTCCAGCTTTGCCATCAACCCGCCTACCTATGCCAATGGCATGCTCTTTGTGGGCCTGGCCGACGGCACCATTCAGGCCTTCAACGCTGCCACATTGCAATCCCTGTGGATCTACCGGGATCC
>CAYPAB010000107.1:0-2273 GCA_964408605.1 uncultured Eubacteriales bacterium | reverse complement strand
ATTGTAACGATGTGATACAGGGGGAACGGCCCCGCGCCGTTCCCCGGTTGTCCCTGCTTCTGGATAAAAGGGCTCCCACAAAGTCATTTGACTTTGTGGGAAGAGGAGCCGCAACGGAGTGTGCGGATTTTGGCCGCTTGCGGACAAAGGAGCAAAACGCAGTTTGTGGCGACGAGACCAGAAGTGCGGAGGGCCGGGACATCCTTGAGTGCCGATTTTTTCAGAGTTATAATAGACATATACAGAAAAAAGGAGGAACCCCTATGCGGATCATATTCAAAATTCTTGCCGCTCCCTTTGCGCTGGTGCTGACCCTGCTTGTGGCTGTGCTCTCGTTCCTGCTGAGTCTTTCCGCTGGATTGCTCTCCATCCTTGCGTCTGTGCTGGGGCTGCTGAGCGTCCTGATGCTGTTTGTGGAAAAAGACATTTCTGCGGGGATCGCGGGGCTGATGATGGCGTTTGCCATTTCGCCCTTTGGCCTGCCTGCGCTGGCCGGATGGCTGCTTGCCAAGCTGGACGAGCTGAACGGCTCCCTGCGGGGCTTCATCATGGGCTGAGTTCTGATCACGGTGGATAGAAGATGCAGAAAACGGCGGCTGATCCCAGCCGCCGTTTGTCGTATGGAAAGGAGGGCTGCCTACGGCCACAACTTATCTAAAATCCCACAAGCGGGCCGATAAGCGGACGGCCCTACAAAGTCTGAAAGACCGCTTTGACTATGGCCTGAACCCGGAAAAGCTGGGGGCAGTTTCCTCCTACCTCTGCGATCCGGCTACGGCACACGCCGAGTTCATGCTGGTCAAAAATCAGTATCAGGGGGAAACTGACCGCGGGGCCGGACACGGGGCGCTGTGCTACCAGATCCGGCAGGCGTTCCCTCACGGCGAGGTGACGGCGGAGGAGGCCAACCGCATCGGCTATGAAACGGCGATGCGCTGGACAAAGGGCAAGTATCAATTCTTTGTCTGTACCCATACAGACAAGGATCATATTCATAATCATATTTACTACAACTCCACCGCCTATGACCGTTCCCGGAAGTTCCACAACTTCATTGGCTCCTCGTTCGCCCTGCGGCGGCTGTCTGACCGGGTATGTCTGGAGCACGATCTGTCTGTGATTGCAAATCCTAAGCTCCACAGCAAAGGGCGGTATCTGCACTACGGTCAATGGCTGGGCGAAAATCAAAAGCTCTCGCAGAAAGAACAGATCCGCCTTGCCATTGACACGGCCCTGACGGAGCGCCCCGAGAACTTCGCAGATTTTCTCCGGCGCATGGAAACGGCAGGTATACAGGTTAAGCGCGGGCGCGGCGGTGTGATCTCGTTCCTTGTGCCAGGACAACAGCGGGCGGCCCGTTTCCGGGCGTCCACGCTGGGGGACGGCTACGGCCCCGAGGACGCACAGGCCGTTATTGACGGCAAGGCTCCCACACGCAAGGCCCCGGCACGGAAAGCGCCCGCGCCCCGCCGTGTCAATCTGCTGATCGACATTCAGGAGCGGATGCGTCAGGGCAAAGGCCCCGCCTATGAACGCTGGGCCAAGGTCTATAACCTCAAACAGATGGCGGCTGCGCTGCAATATCTGAAAGAGCGCCAGCTCTTTGAATATGACGATCTGGCTGCAAAGACCGACGCCGCTACGGAGCGGTTTCACACGCTGGCCGGGGACATTCAGCAGACCGAGGCCGAGCTTTCCCGTGTGTCCGATCTGATGGCTGCCGTAGTGCAGTATGCCAAGACCGCCCGGTATTCGACGGCTACAAGGCCGCCAAGTACAGCCGGAAATATCTTGCTGAGCATGAGGCGGAGCTGGCCGACTACCGGGCGGCCAAGGCGACAATGGCCGAGCTGCTGGGCGGCGAGAAGCTCCCCAAAATGGACGTGCTAAAAGAAAAACGCCGCCAACTGGCAGTGCGGAAAAAGGCTCTTTATTTGGAATACCGCAAGGCCCAGCAGGATATGCGGGAGCTGGTAGCCGTCAAGGGCAGCGTGGATCATCTGCGTGGGCTGACGGACAACCAGCGCAATAAGGAGCAGACCCGATAGGGACAGCGACGCAGACAATGTTTCTTCTGGTCACGGTGGCCAGAAGTCCAGCGGGTTTGGGGGCACCCCAACAAGCATTTCCGCAGCGCGGAAATTGCAAGTGTCAATACACTTGCCTTGCTTGCCGCTAACGCGCTCCCCCGGAAACCCCGCAAAAAACGGAGGCAGCGCCGTTTCTTACGCTTCCTCCGTTCCACGGTTTTCTATGATTGCGTTGACAATACC
>CAYPAB010000106.1:0-2308 GCA_964408605.1 uncultured Eubacteriales bacterium | reverse complement strand
AGTTTTTGTCGTAAGTTGACTGCTCGTCGTGAAGGAAGATGAAGCCGACTTTAACATCCTTTGTTGAAGCGGGAGTTTTGCCGGGGTCGTCTTTTGATGCTTTGTCCCCGCCGCAAGCTGCAAAGCAACCGACTACCATTACAAGAGCAAGACAGAGAGCGAGAACTTTTTTGAACTTTTTCATTTCTTTTTACCTCCGAAAAAAATGATTATATTTGTCGGCAATCATCACTTCTGAACGAAATTTTACCGTCGCTCATACTGTCGATGATTGCTAAAGACCTAAGGTTGTAGCCTTTATCACGAAAGGCTTTACCGCCCGATTGAAAGCCTTTTTCGATGGCGATGCCGATACCGACGACTTCGGCGCCGGATTGAGCGATTATGTCGGTTAAAGCGGTGCATGCGTTACCGCCCGCCATAAAATCGTCGATGATAAGGACTTTATCGTCGGGGCATAAATATTTTTTTGAAATATTCATTGTGTATTCGTTGCCGTGGGTGAAAGAGTAGCACTTTGCACAGTAAACATCGTTGCCGACGTTTTTGTGGCTTGCTTTTTTAGCGAAAACCGCCGGAAGATTAAAATATTTAGCGGTAAAAACGGCAATGGCGATGCCGGAAGATTCCACGGTGACGATTTTAGTCGCACCGCAATCTTTAAAAAGACGGTAAAATTCCTTGCCCATTTCGTCAAGCAGATTGACGTCGAGTTGATGGTTGAGGAACATATCGACTTTAAGTATATCGGAGCCAACGGAAATTCCCTCGGCGGCGATTTTGTCTTCAAGAAGTTTCATAACGGCATCACCTGAAAATAAAATAAAAAGTAAGGAACAAAATTACACTTGAATTATACATTATTCCGTACCGCAATTTCAAGTAGAATTTACACGAAAAGCGTGAATATCCGTTTTTTTGTCAATTTGTACAAATAAGACGGGTATTCTTTCGCAAAATGCGGAGTTTCGACATTTCAAACGGAATTTGGTTTTGTGCTTTTTTCGTTAGTCAATATTCACAAAAGATTTGAAAAAACACTTTTCGCAGATGATTCAAAAATGGCAAAAAGTAAAGGTGAAAAACTTTACAGTGTGTTTTTGGGGCGTTTTTCGGTTAAAATCGCAAAAACCGAAATCCCGCATAAATTAACGGCAAACCGCATTGTTGTGCGGTTTCTTCTTGCGTGGCGAGTGTAAAGTAAAATGCCGTTACAGTGTTGTTTGTTAAAAATGCACATATATCGCCGACGAAAGAACAAACATAACATCGGCACGTCGGCATCTACCATGTCGAGAGCAAGGTCAGCAACCTGTTCGGCTGTGAGTTTAGCGTCGTCGATGTTATCCCAAGCAACCTCGGATTTAACGAGAGCAGCGTTACCGATAACCGAGAAGCAACCGAAAGCCAAAACAAGAGCAAGAACCAAACTCAACAATTTAGTTGATTGTTTCATAAAGTTTTACCTCCATATTTTAGTACGCCAATACAAAAATACGCATGCGGTAAAGAGTGACGAACATAACATCGGCACGTCGGCATCTACCATGTCGAGAGCAAGGTCAGCAACCTGTTCGGCTGTGAGTTTAGCGTCGTCGATGTTATCCCAAGCAACCTCGGATTTAACGAGAGCAGCGTTACCGATAACCGAGAAGCAACCGAAAGCCAAAACAAGAGCAAGAACCAAACTCAACAATTTAGTTGATTGTTTCATAAAGTTTTACCTCCATATTTTAGTACGTCGATACAAAAAGCACGTGCGAGTGCTTTCGGCACCTTAAATATGCCACCATAAATTCGACGGCAAGGCAAAATACGGCAAAACACGGTAAACTTCGCACAACGCAACACGAAAGGCGGATGTTAAAACGGCGATAAAAAGGCGGAGGGAAACACGGAAAATAATGTAAAAAACGGTTAAAAACGCCAAAAAAAACGGTTCAAAAATGTTCGCGCATACGCGGGTACAAATATATATATAAAACTATAAAGAAATTTCGCCAAAACTCTTGACAAGTGCCATGTGATATTGTATTATTACTGTGACCATAAGGTTGGGGCAGTGGGGGTATTATACCCAAATGCCGAACTTCGGCATCGGGGTCTCAGCCTGTTCGGGTAAAACAAAGGTCGCAACCGTGCCGGTTTGTTGTGTTTGCGAACAAATGTTCGTGTTAAAAATCGGCGTCGGAATTTTCCTTCGCAAGCGAAGGAAAATTCAAGTCAAACAGGGCAGTGCTTCGTTTTAAAGCGTTGCTTCGTTTCGGGGCGTTCGTTTTAACGTGCGTTGCTTTAGGTGGGCGGTTTT
>CAYPAB010000105.1:0-2331 GCA_964408605.1 uncultured Eubacteriales bacterium | reverse complement strand
TTTACGGAAATTCATTTGTGTTTTATGAGATTTTATCGTATTTTATTTTACGGAAATTTATTTGTGATTTTTCGGAAAATGAAAAATCGGCACCGGCGGTTCAAAAAGTACCGCACGATGCCGTGTTTTTTTAAAAGATATTGTTATTTTGCGAAATCCCGCCGACGAAATATTCGTCAAACTTTCCGACAAACAAGTTGCCCTCGGCAATGACAGAATCCTCTGCGGAATTTTTTGTGCGAATCCCCCACGAAACACAGTCACCGGTGGCTTTGGAATCAAAAATATTATTCGCAATTTTTACGCCGTATGTTTTTTCCATAAAAGTTATAAATCCACGGCTCGCTTTTTCGTTGCCGGATGTTCCGACAAAGAGGTTGTTAAAAATATTGATGCCGTGATGATCGTAAACGCCATGATGACCGATCGCCGTGAAACCGTCGCACTTAAAAATGTTCGATTCAATCAAAATATCACTGCACGGCGTTTTGTCCGCCAAAAAGTCGATAAGCGTTCCGTTGCAGTCATAAACGGGGCCGTATGTATTGACATCGGGCGCATCAATCTGAATAAGTTCGCTCGTTTGATTTTCACGTGTGACAACATACGAACAGCCGTCAAAAACACAGTCGCAAACTTTTGCGCCGTTTGTGGAGTTCAACTCAATGTAATGCCACTCGGAGCCGTTCATGAAAGATGCGTTCTTTATGACAATGTTTTTGCAATGAACCGTGTTCATAATAGTCAGTTTTTCGGGAATTTCCGCATTACCGTCGAATATACCGCCCGAAATTTCAACATCGTGTGTACCCTCGTAACCACCGACATCGGGCTCAGAATACGACGCCAACATATATTTTGTTATCGGCTCGCTTTTTGCCGAACGAAGCAACCTTGCGTTCTTCGAAAACCGCAAAGACTGATTCGAATAAAATATAAGCGCCGCCGAAATCAAATATGTTCCGTCGGGAAAATATATAACTCCGCCGTCTTTCAACTCGTCAAGACACGCCTGCAACGCTTTTGTGTCATCGTGCAAGCCGTCGGCATAAATGTTATCGTAATTTGCAATATTAAGAAATTTCATGGCATTCCCTACTCCGTCATAATCGTTATTCGGCTCACCGCCGTTCAGCACCTACATTTTACCGCAATACATAACTAAATTCAATATATATTTTGAGATTTTTTCATACAATATCTGTTTTGAATTTTTCCATTATGCAGCGTCATGGCATATCGATTAAAACTATCATAAAAAGCAAAGTATCTATGCACTTGATATCCGGTTTTCGAAATTCGTGAAGCAGACTATCCGTGTGTTTCGGAATTAACACATTCACTTGTTTGAACCGGGAGAGAAAAAAATAAGGGTGTTTTTCAAAAAAATAAAAAAGTTTTTACGCAAAGAACCGTTTACTCCGACAAGAAATAAACGGATTATGGAAAAATTCATATTTATATGCTATAATATGTTTTGAAAACAAATCGGAATTTGCGGAGACAGATGATATGAATTGGTTTAATGTTTTTGGGTTGATTTTAATTGTAATCGTTATGATACCGAATATTATCTTTGCGATCAAGTGCAAAGACGGTTTCGAAAACAAGTGGAACAATAAATGTGTTGAGATGATAGAGCAAATAGGCAGATTCGGTTGTTTCGGTTTTATGATAATCAATATTCCGGGAACTTGGTTTGGATGGCAGTCGGACAAAACTTTTGCCCTGTATCTCATCGTGGATGCTGTACTTGTACTGCTGTACTGCGGAATATGGGCGGTATGCTTTCGGAAAAACAGCCTGTTTCGGGCACTGGCACTTTCCGTTCTTCCGTCGATATTGTTTTTATTCAGCGGTATTATGAGCAGATCTGTGTTACTGACCGTTTCGGCACTTTTGTTTGCACCGACGCATATTCTGATTTCCTATAAAAATGCAGTGTAAGGACAGCGGGCATTAGGAATCGGGAATTAAATATGTAAAAAAGAAAAAAACACCTTGTAAAAAAGAAAAAACATCTTGTAAAAAAGAGATCCACGACTACTACTCCGTTTTCGGAGCAACAGTCGAGGCTCTTTTTCAGTATTCGAGACTGTCCGCATTCAAAAGAAAATATTTCATTCCCATAATGACAAATCCTTCATCATTTTTCCAAGGCTTCTCGCTGCCGTTGACAATGACACTCTTTTTGAGGTGAGTTACGAACTAAGAGTTAAGATCGAATACGTAAAAAATTCCGTCCACTTTTGTGAACGGAATTTTTTGGCACCCCCTGGGGGAATCGAACCCTCAACTAGCCCTTAGGAGAACCGCCCGGAACGATTTTTT
>CAYPAB010000104.1:0-2334 GCA_964408605.1 uncultured Eubacteriales bacterium | reverse complement strand
CAAGTTGTGATAAGAAGTTTTTTGTAGTCAAACTTCTTCATAAGGTAAGGCATAAGAAGCATAGCGCCGAACATACCGACGATTGCACAAACCTGGAAGATGGTTTTGATGCTTGTGATACTCTGTTGGATATATTGGCTCTTGAGCGCAGGATCCATATCGGGTGTGAGTTCGGGTCCTATGTAGAAAGCGTATCTCGCAACGTGGATAGCAGCCGCTTGAATCATATATCTGCCACATGAAAGAATACCCATGGCAACTACAAGCATAAGAGGTTTGCATTTGAAAATTCTTGCGAGAGTCGAGGGCTCACCGGGTTTACGCTGTTTGGGTTGAGGAATGTATCTTTCCTGAATATTTCTGTAAGAATTGAGATACATTGTGATACCGATAACAACGCAAATAATCGAAATTGAAAGGTAAAGAGTCTGGAAATAATCCGCATTGGGGAAAAGCAACGGGATAAGGAAAGGCCCTACCATAAAAAGTATTTCAGGGAAAGCGGTACCGATACCGTTCAAGGTTTTTGCAAACGAAACAACTTGACCGCGTTCTTCGGGGTTTCTTGTCATAACATTGGGAATGCTCCAGAAAGGAACATCGGCCATGGTGTAACTCATACCCCAACAAATGTAAGTAACGGCGGCATAAATCATTGTGCCTGTTTTTGAAAGATGGGGGTTAGTGTACATGGCGATTGTGAGAACCGCAATAAGCGGTGACGCATACACAATGTAACCTTTTAATTTACCGAGTTTTGTTGTGCGTTTGTCGGCGATAATGCCCATAAGCGGGTCGTTGATGGCATCCCACACACGTGCCGCAAGCATAAGAACAAGAACAAAAACAAGCGGTAAACGTAAAACGTTTGTGTAATAGTCACTTATGTAACTTGACATCATCGCATAGATCATACCTTGACCCATTGCGCCGACAGCGTACATGCTGAATTCCTTTTTGGGAACGACATAGCCGTCTTTTAAAGGTTTTGGATTGGACTTTTTCATTTGGTCACCTCAAAAAAGTTATTTGTATTTATATGAAAGAAACAGTTCGGCGGCTTCTTTTGTGTAGTTGCCGTGGCTGTCCTCAATAACAAGGGTGGGGTGTATTCTGAAACCCGGCGCAGAACCTTTTTTGCCCTCAACAAGAACAAGGTTAGGCTCTTTGCCGTCTCGCTGAATGACTTCACGCATTGATTTCGGCTCTATTTTGAATTTTCGCATTGCGGCGAAAATATCGGGTAGCCTTTCGGGGCGTTGACATATACAAAACCTACCGCCGAATTTCAAAAGGTGCGAAGCCGCTTTAGCGGCATCTTCAAGCGTACAGGTGAATTCATGACGGGCGTTTTTGTAATCTTCGCCCTCGTTCACAATGCCCGTGCCGAGTTTTTTGTAAGGCGGATTTATACTGACCAAATCATAATATTCGTTCGGTAAAACGCCTTTGAGTTTGCGTAAATCACAGCATACGGGAGTTATCGCACCCTGAAGATTGTTGAGTGCAAGACTTTTGTTTAAAAGTTTGACGGCGTTTTCACTGAGTTCAACACCGACAATTTCTTTCGGCTGAAAGTCCCGCAACCATAAAAACGGGATGATGCCGTTACCCGTGCCTAAATCACAACATTTGTCTTTGTGGCGAGGGGCACAAAAATCGGCTAAAATAACAGCGTCGGAAGTGAAAATATGTGCATCGCTGACATAAAGATTCAAATTTTCGGCAAGTTTTTCCGTTCGTTCTTCCCGTGATGACATAAAAAACTCCTTGTGTATAATGCAATTTCACATACATTTAGATTATAACACAAGGAGTTTTTATATTCAACAAAAAATCTTTAGTTGATATTAACAAAAGATGAAGTTGAAAATTGTATGATTATTCTTCCATTTGTTTTCCCAAAAAAGTTGCCGCAACTTGAGCGAGTTTTATTTCGGTGTCGCTGAGTTTCGAAAAATCGTCATTGCATATAAAAATCACACAACCGCCGATGTCACCGGATGAAATGATCGGAAACGCCGTCAGCGCCTCAACATCGCAACCGTCAATAGGGTAGAGGCGTTCTTTTTCGTGACTTTTTATATATTTTTCTCGGTTCTCCATAATGGATTCAAGTTCTTTTGAAATGTGGCGTTCAAGATATTCTTTTTTCGGAAGTCCCGCAACCGAGATCACGTGGTCACGGTCTGTGATGATAACCGGCAAATTCGCCGTGCGATACAGTATGTCGGAATATTGACCCGAAAACTCCGACAGTTCACCCATCGGCGAGTATTTTTTGAAAATAACCTCACCGTCACTCGCCGTAAAAATTTCCAACGGGTCGCCCTC
>CAYPAB010000103.1:0-2565 GCA_964408605.1 uncultured Eubacteriales bacterium | reverse complement strand
CCTCGTTCAGCCGTTCCACTTCGCCCTCGGTCAGCGGTCTGCGACCGTCAAGTTCAGCCTTTTTTCGGTCGATCTGAGCAAGAATGCTTTCCTTGGACTTGTATCGCCCGTCAGCCGGTTTTTCTGCATCCAACGGGATCTTCCACCCACGTCCCTCTTGGTATGAACCGGGAATTTTCCCTTCGGCACAAAGCACGCGGATGCGTCTATCAGAAATACCCCACCTCTCAGCGGCTTGTTTTACGGTCATAAACATGGTCTGTTCCTCCTTTGCTGTACCTATTATACCACATTATCGGAACAATAGCAACGGTATCGGAATGATATTTTCCGGATTAGTGGTACAATATTAGCGGGTTTGGGGCTTTGGTAGCACTGTCTCAAATGAATCATATAACAGATCAGAGCCGTGTTTAATTCGGCTCTGATCTGAATGCACCTCTAGAATTCTGCGCTTTCCCTTTATTCTCTTTCGATCACAACATCGCTGTCATCCATAAGAGAAAGCTGAACGGCTCCATCTGATAGTAATTCCTTTTTTCCTTCATACTTCATCAGATAAAACGGCAGTATTTCCTTAAACTGTTCTGGGCAGGCAAGAACTCTTAGCTCGGAAACAGTATGCGAAACAAATTCCATAAGTTCTTTCTTTTGTTCTTCCGTCAATGCCCTATATAGTTTCTGCCACTGCGCAGTTGTCCCATTGCTTTCAAAATAATGCCGGAACATAATCAATTCGCGAGGCATCGCCAGTAATTCAAAATATTCATCAATAGAACTTCCAAATGCCTTGTAAAAGAAATCCGATCCGGCAGCTACGACGCCTTTTGTTACTTGTAAAATAGCTGAAATTGCACGAATAGATTTTTTCGTCCAATTCATTCCGATATAGTCCCGATCTGTCCGGTTGATTGGTGAATACTTCATTGGAAATGAGAAAATCTGAATTCCCAAATCTCTATTTAGTTCAATGTTAATGCGCAAACGTTCATAAAGATCTTCCGGCTTATCCTTGTAATTGAACAGAATATAGTTGGAAATCTCTTTTATCCCGTGTTTGTGAGCGGTACGAACTGCAGCACAATATTTCTCTTTCAGCTTAATATCGTCGAAGGCAATTCGTAGTGGTCTGATCGCGAGACGAGCGAGCTGATTCATGTTATCGTCATTGATTTTTCTACCATCAACACCTTGGTTGAAATCCAAATAACGCGCCTTTGCCGTTTTACTGCGATATTTCTCTATAATCGGTGACATTTCAGCCTCATGCTCAAGCATATACTCAGCATAGTCCTCCGCATCTTCTGCCCCAATAACAATTTGCAAGAATGTATCAAGCATTTCAGCAGATTTAATGCGCTTTTTGAATTTTTCAAGATACGCCATCATCTTTTTATCGAGAAAAGTGGCACGATCTCCATTATGATATCGCATCATAACAACATTGTATGCACCGGGATCAACATATTTTGCACCTCGTCCAAATCCAGCGGCGCACAAATCATCGACTAAGGCTTCAAGGTCTGGGGTATTCAATACATTATTGTCTAACAGCAGAAGGTGTTGTTTCGGTCCGTATTTTCGATCAATCGCACTGATCTGCTCAACGATATTATTGGTAACATGAAAGTTTGGCTCCAAGATCGGGACAGCGCAGAAAGAACAGTGATTGGGGCAGCCACGGGTGGTGTATGCAAAATAGTTGTCTCCCGCTGGATACCTGTAATCAATTTCCTCAAGAATATCATAATCAAGAGGTAGTTGATCCACATTTATGTCATTCTCATCACCAACGACAGCTGTGTCGGTAAACAAGCCTGTTAGGATGTGCGAGCGCTCAATCCCTGTGGCTTCAATGATCTTTTCAGGCATGAGCGATGCCATAATACCACCAACATACAGTGAATTTACATCATTAACAAGATGCATATAGTGGTTAATCGTCTCAACAGAAATTTCAAAATCAAATGTAAATAATGTAGTTACATATATTCTGTCCCACACTTCAGCGTCAATATTTGGATCCATTCCCTTGACAAAATGCACTTCGTCTTCAAGCATCTTATGATAAGTGCTAATTTTCATCAAACCCATTGGTGGGTATTTGTTTTTGTAGTTTGGCTCTACTAATAATACTCTCATTTTTTCTTCACGCTCAACTCTGACTTGATCTTTTCGCGCAACTCTTCCGCTGTTTTGGGATTATCTGTGAAATAGGTGTCAATCACAGAAATAATGCGCTGATATAGTTTACGTTCATCGCGGCTGTAAGAAGACGGCAAATCGTTCTTTGTAGCATATCCCGCGTTTACAATTCTCGTGTTCAAAGTAGTTACTTTTTTTGTTGCGACCTCGGTCTGTGAAAGAGCTTTTTCCACCGTCTCCTTACGTTCACTATTGAACGTCCCGCGTTCTAATGCTTTACGAACCTTCTTCTCTTCCTTTTCACGGGTACGGGCAATTTTTTCGAGGCGCTCGGCGATTAGGTCTCTTTTTTCGTCAGAAGTAATAGCACCAGATTCAATTTTTTCTTCCAAATCCTTTTGTTCTGCATTTAATTTTGTT
>CAYPAB010000102.1:0-2759 GCA_964408605.1 uncultured Eubacteriales bacterium | reverse complement strand
ACAGAAAAAATGCGGAACGGACAAACCGACACATTGCAACGTGGCGAGGTTCGTTCGTAGCATAAAACATTTAATTTTTTATATTTGTTGTTTTTTAATTATTTTAAGGGGTTCTACAGGTGTGTTGTCACCCGTAAAACCCCTTATTTTTAAGGTGTCGTAAACCTTCTTGTTTTCACGCACCTTTATTTTAAAGGAACATAGCCTGTCCGTTGTTCTCGCGTGATTTATCGGCGAGGAAAATGATTTTGTGACCCGCAACGGAGTTTTGAATGGAGGTGCACGAAACAGACGGATTATCGTCACGAATGTACCGTATAAAATCGGCGGTCAGTTCCGTGTCGGCACCGCCGTGACCCTCGTTGGGCGTGTGGCTTAAATCAACCGTGCGTTCGTCGAAATATTTTTCGGGGTCGGGGTTGATGACTTTTATGTTGACGAATTTGTTTTCAAGTTCGGCGTAAATTTCACCTTTCGTGCCCGTAATTCGCATTGTTCTCAACGATTGCGCCGAGCCTCCCACGAGGTTGTGAGTGCCGGTTGCACCGCTTTCGAAATTAACAAGAACGCTTTGATGGTCGACAACATCGTTGTCGCACTTGAACATGCATCTGCCGAACTCACTTTTTTCAAGGATTTTACGTCGCTGTTCGTCGGTGGGGTTTTCGACATTTTCCAAGTCACGCCAGACGTAAATTTCCCAACTGTTCGGGTGGTCAAGGTAAATACGTTTTGCGCTGAAATCGCAGTAATCAACTCGCGGACAGTCAACAAGACAGCGTGTGCCCGCATCTTCGGGTGCGTTTTCGGGGCGGAATTGGAACTTTGAACCGACCGAAGAAACCGAAACGGGTTTATCGTCGCCCATAAGCCACATCATAAGGTCAAGGTCGTGGCAACATTTCGCAAGGAGCATCGAAGTGTGACATTTTTTGCTGTTTGCCCATTTGCCACGGACATAAGACGTTGAAAGATGATGATAACTGACATTTTCAACCGTTTGAATGTTGATAATTCTACCGATTTCACCGCTCAATACGACATCTTTAACGGTGCGATAAACGGGGTTATAGCGAAGAACATGGCAAATCATAACCTTGTTGCCGTACCGTTCGACTGTGTCGGTGAGTTTTTGCATCTCGTCATCATTCACGGCAAAAGGCTTTTCAAGAAGCATATCGTAGCCTTTTTCGAGTACGGGAACAGACGTTTCAACGTGGATCTCGTCCATCGTTCCGTTGATTACCGTGTCGGCGAATTTCGGAACACGTGCAAGTTCTTCCGCCGAAACGAAGCAATGCGATTCCGGAAGATTGAAACGCTTCCGAACAAGTTCACGTCGGTATTCGTCGGGTTCCGCCACACCCACAATTTTAAGTTCGTCGGGGTGGTTTATCGAGTAATCGGCATACGCCATTGAGCGGTGACCCGCTCCGAGAATTATTGCTGTAACTGGTTTTTTAGTCATATCTATCACTGCTCGAAAATATTTTTTGCCATGGTCACCGTTTTGAATTTACGGGAAAGAGTTTTAAATCCCAACCGTTCATAAAAACGAACGGCACCGGTGTTGTCGAAATCGGTTTGAAGCATAACGCCCCTAACGTTACGGCGTTTCAGTTCATCAAAAAGCGTGTTCATAAGTTTTGCACCGAAACCTTGATTTTGGTATTCATCAAGAATATCAATGTGAAGGTGTGCGGGATATTTCCTGCCGAAAAAACTGTAGGGGATAGGGAACAACCACGCTTTCCTCCCGCTTTTTTTATCTAATTTTTTGATTTCCGGAACATCTGTTTTACGGTAAATTTTGCGAAATCTTTTGTGATTCGTTTCGCACAAAACATAACCCACAACCTTGTCGCTTTCATCAACAAGCACAAAAGATGACTCCGAACACTCACGGACATAGTATGTAGAATACATTCGTGCTATGCGATAGCCCACCACGGGATCCTTGCGACTGCCGGGCCCCGCCGTCATACGGCAAACGTACTCAACATCTTTTAAATCATCGGAACGCATCGGTCGGATATAAGGCATCAGTTTTTCACCCCACCGGATTTTGATTTGCTGTTTTTCTTGCGGGAAATTCGCTCCTGCGTGCCGTCGGGACGCACGATAATTGTGCTTTCGAGTTGTGTTTCAAGCGATTGCCTGAAAGCGGCAACATATTCCGCACGTAACTTCTTTTGCTCAAGCGCTTCCTCCGAAGTCAGCCCCTCGGATTTGGATTTGCGGGCAAGAAAATTGATTCTGTCGATTTTTTCCTGTGTTATCATAATACCGTTCCTTATTCGTTCCTTATCTGATCCTTGTATCGTCTGCATAATGTAATATTATAATATTTCGGAACATAAAGTCAAGGGATAAAAGAACAATAATTGAATATAATTTAATACGGCAAAAATCGGTTTTTCGACAGCCGATTTAAAACGGCTTTTCGGCAACGGTGCGTTTTCGGGAAAAAATTTTTTCAAAAAAATTTTGCGAAAATAAACAGCGAAAATGAAAAAAAGTATTGACATATACACGCAATTGTGATATATTATTCAAGCGTTGAGTTGCTGGTGTAGCTCAGTTGGTAGAGCAGCTGATTTGTAATCAGCAGGTCGGGGGTTCGAGTCCGTCCACCAGCTCCATTTATTCAAAACTGAATAAAATGTATATGGGAGTGTTCCCGAGTGGCCAAAGGGGGCAGACTGTAAATCTGTTGGCACCGCCTTCGGTGGTTCGAATCCACCCGCTCCCACCAAAAA
>CAYPAB010000101.1:0-2764 GCA_964408605.1 uncultured Eubacteriales bacterium | reverse complement strand
CTTTATGTTTTTGAAATCGGTCTACGTTATTGACTTAAATACCCGTTAAGTGTAAAATAGTCGGTGGTGAATTTTTTATTCACATCGCACGGTCACAATAAATTTGCAGAGGTGACATAAATGTCTATAATAACCGTCGAGGGTCTTACAAAATCCTACGGCAACCATACTGTTTTGAACAATATGTCTTTTTCGCTTCCCGAAGGCGAAATTATCGGGCTTTTCGGCCCGAACGGATGCGGTAAAACAACTCTTATGAAAATTCTTACCGGGCTTATTCACGATTACAAGGGCACAGTAACCGTTAACGGAAATGTTCCCGGCGAACTCACAAAAGCGGTCACCGCTTATCTTCCCGAACAGACTTTTGTTCACGATTGGATGAGAAATATCGATGCGGTCGATTATTTCAACGATTTTTTCAAAGATTTTGACAAACCGAAAGCACTTGAAATGCTTAAACGCTTCGGTCTTTCCGAAAAGCAAAAATCAAAAACGATGTCAAAAGGTATGCAGGAAAAACTTTTGCTGTCGCTTGTTATGTCGAGAAACGCCTCTCTTTACATTCTCGACGAACCCATGGGTGGCGTTGACCCCGCAACACGCAGTTCCATTCTCGATTTTATTATGGAAAACTATACCGACAAAGCGACGCTTCTTATTTCCACTCACCTTATAAACGACCTTGAATCGGTTTTCACTCATGCCGTTTTCATCGGCAACGGCGGTGTGCTTCTTAACGACAGCGTTGAAAAAATCACCGAAAACAACAAATCTATTGAAGATGTATTTAAGGAGGTTTTCAGCAATGTTTGGTAAACTTCTTAAAAATGACCTTAAAGCGCAATGGTACTCGGTAGCGCCGATTTTCCTTTGCATTTTTATCGTAGCCGCTGTTGCGGAAATTTTCGTTTTAGTCAGCAAAAACAAAGTCGTGGCTTCGTTGGGCGGTTTTCTTGTTTGCCTTGTTCTGTTGTTTGCCTGCCTCGTAATAATCATTGCGGTGGCGTTGATGTTTTCAAAAACGGTGTTCGGTCGAGCCGGCTATTTGACACTCACTTTGCCTGTTAAAACACGCTCGCTTATATGGTCAAAAACGCTGTCCGGCTTGATTTGGGTTTACTCTGTCTATATGCTGTTTTTCGGCGCTCTGCTTTTGTGGATTCACCAAGTAGGCAAGCAAATGGGTGCTGATTTTCAGGAAATGGCAGACGAAATGTTTACTCTCCTTTTGGGCAAATCCATTTCTACCATGATATCAATGATGATCTATTACCTCATTTGGTTTGCCATTATCATTTTCATTATTGTTCAATGCATTTATTTCGGCATAACCTGTTCACACATTTCGCCCGTTTCAAAACTCGGCGTTTTGGGTGCTGTTGCGGTTTTCTTTATCGCTTTTTCTCTCACGGTGACGTTGACCGGCACTTTTTCCAAAATTTTGCCTTTCGGCATGGTAATATGCGAAGAAACGGTAACACTTACAAGTAACGCCGTTAAAACACGGGCGGAACTCGGCGATTATGCCTACGGTTTCAATTTTGCGGGGCCCCTCGTTATGCTTGTTGTTTCCGTGCTTCTCAATTACCCGATAACGTATTTGACAAAAAACAAGGTCAATATAAAATAAAGCGACTCAAAACGGCGATGTTAAAAAGTCCGAACCGCATAAAACGGAATAATGCGCAAGATTTTTACAGCCACCGTGCTTAATAACCGTTAAAATGTTAAAAAAGACTTGAAAATATCAATGTTTTAGTATAATATTATTATGTAAAAAATATGAATATCATTTCGGAGGATTTTATTTATGGTAACAGCAGGCGATTTTAAAAACGGCGTTACATTCGAAATGGACGGAAAAGTTTATTCCATTATCGAATTTCAGCACGTTAAACCCGGTAAAGGTGCGGCTTTCGTTCGTACCAAAATCAGGGATGTAATTAACGGTAGCGTTACTGAAAAAACTTTCAGCCCTACCGACAAGTTCCCCACCGCATTTATTGAAAGAAAAGATATGGAATATTCATACGAAGACGGCGGTCTTTATTATTTCATGGATCAGGAAACATACGATATGGTTCCCGTTGATTCTTCCAACCTCGGTGACAACTTCAAATTCGTTAAAGAAAATATGGTTTGTAAGATTCTTTCTTACAAAGGCAATGTTTTCGGCGTTGAACCCCCCACATTCGTAACACTTCAAGTTACTAAAACCGATCCCGGTTTTGCCGGCAACACCGCCACCAACGCAACAAAACCCGCAACTGTTGAAACAGGTGCCGAAATCAAAGTTCCGCTTTTCATCGACGAGGGCGAAATGATCAACATCGACACAAGAACAGGCGAATACCTCTCCAGAGCATAATTGTTCTCGGTGTTTTAAAAATATATTCCGATTAGGAGGATTTAAAATGACACTTACCGAAAAAGTTGCATACCTCAAAGGCCTTGCCGAAGGTTTGAATTTGGATAAAGACTCCAAAGAAACAAAAATTTTCGAAGCAATGTTCGATCTTCTTGAGGACCTCGCTCTCACCGTCAGCGACATCGACGAGGATCTTTCCGCTTGTGAAGAACTTGTTGACGCTATCGACGAAGACCTTGACGACCTCGAAGATTACATCTTCAGCGATGATGACGATTGTTACGACGACGATTGCTGCTGTTGTGATGATGACGACCTTTATGAAATAGAGTGCCCTCTTTGCGGCGAAGAAATTCTTCTTGACGAAGAAATGCTCGACGAAGAAGTCATCGA
>CAYPAB010000100.1:0-2769 GCA_964408605.1 uncultured Eubacteriales bacterium | reverse complement strand
TGCAACTGAAAATTTAAAATATTGCGGTGCAATTCGAAAAACGGGTTGCGCCGTTCGTTTTTCGCAACTTCTTTCGATTTTTTATCAAAAGCAGTTGATTAAATCTTAAAATTATGATATGCTTTAAACATACGCACGCGGTTCAAGAGGGAGTGGTGTCTTTGCGACAAATCAATTATAAAAAACTATGGATAATGCTCTTGGAGAAAGACATTTCAAAACAAGAGTTTCGAGAAAAATGTGATATAAGCACCGGGACAATGACGAAATTAAACAAAAATATAGAAGTCTCAATGTCTGTATTAATTAAAATCTGCAATACATATAATTGTGATATTTCGGATATTTGCGAAGCAACATCGGTTGATTGAAAAAAAGATAGGTAAGATTTACATATGAATTATTTCAATAACAATTCGTTTACTTTTATTGATTTATTTGCTGGTATAGGTGGGTTTCATCAAGCAATGAGTAGTTTGGGTGGAAAATGTGTTTTAGCCTCTGAAATTGACTCTTTTGCGATTGAAACGTATATGAAAAACTACGGCATTGATTCCGCACACGATGTAACCGAGATTAAGAATAATCAAATTCCGGATCATGATGTTCTTTGTGCCGGTTTTCCCTGTCAAACATTTTCTAAAGCAGGAAGGCAGGAGGGTTTTGCCGATGAAATAAAAGGAACTTTGTTTTTCCAAATCGTAAGAATATTGAAAGAAAAACAACCTAAATTCATTCTTTTGGAAAATGTGCGTAATTTAGTATCACACGATAATGGTAACACATGGCGAGTAATAAAGAAAAACCTAACAGATTTGGGGTATGTTTTATCCAGCACACCTATAATTATGAGTCCGCACCAACTAGGGGTTCCACAACTGAGAGAAAGAGTGTATATTCTCGGAGTTCATAATTCTTTGGGAGTCAACCATCTCAATTTTAGCATCCCCAATGAGAGAAAACCTGAAACAAATATTTATAAATCAGGAGTCATAGAGGAGAATGCCGACTCCAAATACAATATATCGGAATACGAAGAAATGGTTCTTAATTGCTGGGATGAATTTTATCACGGCATCAAGGAAAAAGTGATTGGATATCCTGTTTGGACTTTTGAATTTAAACAGACCTACGATACCTCTGGGCTTCCAAAATGGAAATCTGATTTTTGTCGAAAGAACAGAGAATTATATGCTAACAACAAAGAATTTATTGATATATGGTTAAAAAAATGGAACAATTTAGAAAGTTTTGTTCCAACACACAAAAAATTCGAGTGGCAGGCAGGAACTTCCATATCAAGTATATGGGAAGGTTTTATCCAATTCAGACCATCGGGAATTCGTGTAAAACGACCGGATTCTTTCCCCGCACTTGTTGCAATGGTCCAAATTCCTATCATAGGTAAATACAAGAGAAGACTCACTCCACGCGAAGCTGCCAGACTTCAAAGTTTCCCTGATACATTTATTCCAAATGAAAATGATCATCAGGCATATAAACAGTTCGGCAATGCCGTCAATGTAAATTGTGTAAGATTTTTAGCAGAACAGTTATTTAATTTTGACCAGCACGACAAGGGAGAATGGAATCCTATATCCCAACTTGATATTTGCGATGCTCAACTAAGTTTATTTGATATGTAAGAACAGAAAAATGCCACCACCTCACATATACAGAGGTAGTGGCAATTGTTTATTTAACTGTAAATATGTATTGTTCTAATCTAGGGTCTGATATATCAAGCATAACCTTAGAATTTCGAGGTGTTCCGTCAGAATTTCTCATTTTCTCTTGGAATGAACCGCAATATTTAAGTGTATCCTTGTCAACAAAAACAAAACGAATCGAATCCAATTCAAAAGACACTTTGCGACGACGAGAACGTGCACCACGAGCGATACGTTCTTTTTCATAATCAGATATTTTACCTTTTAATCTATCATGCCATTTTTTAAATGTTTGGTTGTCATCATCAAATACGGCACTGCCCGAAGCAACTATGAAGCCAACACAACCATATTCTTCGATGGCGGCATTAACTTCTTGATACCCATTTGTCGGCACTTTGTTGCAACTCGAACTATTGTTGGTATGTGCTTTAAAATCCCAAGGAATAATTCGCATACCGTCGAACTCAACATTGCCGTAAGAAGGTCCCGGAATTGAGAAAAAACTATCTCTGCTTAAAATCGTTTCACACATAAACTGAAAATACCAACCCGGCCATTCCATTTGGCGCCAATTATGACAACCTTCATTTCTCATAAAAAGAATAGCGTTTTCACCTTCCCAATATGACGGCAGTTCGTTCATCAACTTGTCGAAAATGTCTTTACAAACTAATTCTTTGTTCATTTTAATACCCCTATCTCTTAATGAAATTTTTGATGTATTTTATCAAAAGGTCAATAACAAGTACCTTTTGTGTTTTCAATAGTTACGACCTCTTTTCGTTTGCACAAAAACACATAATTCGGTTTCCTGTTGATAACTAACAAAAAGCAAGTTTTCACACAATACCATACCAAAAAATTGAAAAGACAAACGGAATTACGTATCATACACTATCTACTGTCACGAATCATAACATATTATGTCATTAAAAAGCAAGCCTTCAATTAAGCACAATTGCGTCAATAATACAAGCAACTGCAACATTGTGTTTTAAATACTCTATCACTCTATCTGTATTTTATAATAATCAGCAGGTTTTTTCAAAAAACGATTTACTTAACGGAACCTTTGTGTTAATATACATACAATTAT
>CAYPAB010000099.1:0-2817 GCA_964408605.1 uncultured Eubacteriales bacterium | reverse complement strand
ATTTCGGTTATGTTTTTGGTTTATATGAACCGCTACAATTACATCATTACCCTCTTTGTCAATCATTTCGGTTAATGCAACAAAACTATTGTTTACACTACCTTTGAACAACAATACAGGGTCGTTAAGTTCGTAAGGCAACTTTGCAATTTCATCTAACGATATTGAATGTTTGCCACCTGTTACCTTAAGAATACAATCCTCATACATTATCAAATCAGTTTTTGAGGCACCGTGTTTAACAAGTGCCTTTGATGTTGTACCCAAACTAAAATAATTTCCGTTATATTTACCATACGCTTTTCCTAAGCCGTTTTTCCAATCTTGTAATTGCTCGGCAAAATCCTCTCTTGCTGAAAGTTTAACCTCGCCCTCACCGGTGGCATCCTTTTCTGTTTTCGTCTTTTTAGACTTTGCTTGAAGAACATTTTCTCTCGCATCGAAAAGAGCGGATGTCCACAACGACTTCAATTCTTCGAGTTCATCTATATCGAAATCACGAAGTAATTCCGCTTCTGCAGATTGACCGTGCAAGCCTTTAATTGCATTTTCGAGTTTTTCAACCAAGCCTTTGAGGAATTCCTTGATTTTTTCAGCAAGATTTTTGTCAACTTTCACTTTTCCAACTGACTTTTACAGTTGTTTTTTCAACCAATCTTTGTACTTTTGCATTTCTTCGTTTCGAGGTTCAACCGACAGCACATAGTTCACTCTGCCGAGAAGTGTTAAAATGAATTTTTGCTCCGATTTGGTACACTCAATTGCATTAAGATGCGATTGAACGCCGAATTTCATGCAATAATACATTTCCTGTCGGAGTCGCTTTTTATATTCCGAAGGTACACTGAGCCGTTCGTTAACAACAAGCCCCGTTACGGAATGTTTTTGACCTTTGCGAACAACAACGGTCTTTTTATCATTCAAAAACAAGCCCATTTTATTAAGTTCCGACTTAACACACTGAATAACAGGGCGAGGATCGAACTCGCCCGAAAAAGTCATATCATCACAATAGCGTGTATAAACTATCCCGCTTTTACCGCACCATGAACCCACCGCATTGTCAAACTCTTTCATAATAATATTCGAGATAGTCGGCGAAGTAGGTGCCCCTTGCGGTAATGCATCCATATAAACGCAAAGGAGAGAAAGCAAAACACGGTTCTGTTCGGAATAACGTTCAGAGGGAAATGCTTTTTCTTTTACTATGGGATAAATTAAATTATCAAAAAAATGACGAATATCAAGTTTTAATAACACCGGCTTGCCAATATGCGGATTAGCGTTTGTTTTTGTGCTGCCACCCGATCGATATGCCGTTGCATACGGCGATATTTCTTCCAAACAAAGAAGTTTGTTGTTTATGCTTCTTTGTATCGATTTCAAAAAATCATCCGGCACATAGAGTTGCCGGAATTCACCGTTCCCTTTCGGTATTTTAACGGAGCGGTAGTGTTTGTGAATATGATTACTGACACTGTACAGGGCTTCACCCGAAAACCCAAGATCGTTGACAAGGGAGGAAAACTCCTTATAAACAATCATTGTGAAATTTTCCTCCCTTCTTTCGTGGAACAAAACAATGTGAATATCGATGTTGTGATGCTGTATCTTTAGCCCATAGATATGGGCTTTAATACAGCAGAACAACTTCGAATGAACGAAGTGAATACCTTTAAATTATGCATCCCGACAACGACTCGTTGGCGGTGCCAATGTAAATTGACTTGCTCTAATGTTCCACATTACATAAATTTATCTGATAAAATAAACACCGAAACTTTCAAATTTGGAAGAATCGCCTTCAAAATCACAGTTCCATCCAAGCGTTTCCAAAAGATCCATAAGTTCATATCCGTCGCTACCGGATTTGTCTTCAAAATCCGCAACACCGTCATCCAAGGAAACACCGAGTATCTCCAAATCGGCATCGACATCACGATCCGACTCCTCATCATAACAGTCACCGTCAAGCAATTCTTGAAGTCTCTCGTTCGTGAAGTTAAATTCCTTCTTGTATTTTTCAAATGCATCCCATTGAAAGTCATCATCAAATACAAGCACCTCGCCGTTTGTCGTTTCCATAGCGAATTTGCAATCATCATAATCTTCCAAGGAACGAATAGCGCCGCCGAATATAAGAATTTCTTTCATTTCTTCATCTTCGGTTTCGTTAAGGTATGTACTGCATCCGTCACCGTCATTGAGATCAAAATCATCAATATGTTCCTCGACATAAGATGTGTTACCCATTCGAACAGCCTCACGAAAAGCATACTCCGCCAAAACGCCTACGTAATCATCTTCGTGTTCTTCAATAAACTCATCAAGTTCATCAAAACCCACCGCATTTGCCGACAATAAATCTCTTACGCTTTTTTGAATCGCTTCCTGTGTCATAATATCTCCTCATCTTTCCGGAAAACAAGCCGTCAATATACCATACCCTGAAACAACAACTTGATCCCCTTTTCATTTTTAAAGAAAACACATTTTCAAGTAATTAAACGCACTTTCTTTCGCTTACAACCCTATTATACACTATGATAAGTCCTATGTAACGTACTTTGTAAGTACATTATATCAATAATTTTGGAATTTTCAACAAATATCGTCTAAAAGAGCGTTTCAAAAAGTGAATGATATCCGTCGGTTAAGATTCCGTTCGGTTTTCAGTAGAATGGTTTACCTATTGGTTCGATTTACAAGGTAACCTTGTAAGAAACCCGCATTTTTTATTTAAAAATGAAACTCTCGCAAAACTCGGATGAAATCTGCTTCGCAGATGAAATTAAATCCGTGCTTTCTCCCGACGAA
>CAYPAB010000098.1:0-2832 GCA_964408605.1 uncultured Eubacteriales bacterium | reverse complement strand
GTTTCATACTCAACGTGAGCGGTGTTGATTGTGATACCACGTTCTCTTTCTTCGGGAGCCTTATCGATATTAGCATAGTCTTCGAACTGTGCATAACCTTTAAGAGAAAGAGTTTTTGTGATAGCAGCTGTAAGAGTAGTTTTACCATGGTCAACGTGGCCGATTGTACCGATGTTAACATGGGGTTTAGTTCTTTCGAATTTCTGTTTAGCCATTTTGAATTTCCTCCTTTAAAATTAGCATAAATTGCACAAATCCATAATACCAAAATGGATTTGATAATTCAATAGTTTTTTTCAAAATCTTAATAAAAACAAGGTTTTTACGCCGTGTTTTTAATTATTTTGCTCTTTCGTCCATAATTTTTTCGGCAATGTTTCTGGGAACAGCCGTATAGTGGCTGGGTTCCATAACATACTGACCACGACCCTGTGTTTTTGAACGAAGGTCGGTTGCGTAACCGAACATTTCCGAAAGCGGAACGTGAGCGACGATTTCGGCAGCGCCGTTTCTGTCCTCTTGACCTTGGGGAAGACCACGTCTTGAAGTAAGGTCACCGAGAACGTCACCGATGTATTCGGTGGGAACAACTACCGTAACTTTCATAATGGGCTCCATAAGAACGGGTGATGCCTTACTCATAGCCTCTTTGAAAGCCATTGAACCTGCGGTTTTGAAAGCAAGTTCGGACGAGTCAACTTCGTGATATGAACCGTCGTAAAGAGTAACTTTAACGTCAACAACGTTGTAACCTGCGAGAACACCCGAAAGCATAGCGCCTTTGATACCCGCTTCGGCAGGGCCGATAAATTCCTTCGGAATTGCACCGCCGACGATACTGTTAACGAATTCGTAACCTTTGCCTTCGTTGGGCTCGATGCGAATTTTAACATGACCGTACTGACCGTGACCACCGGACTGACGAGCGAATTTGGTATCTGCGGAAGCCTCTTTCGTGATTGTTTCTCTGTAAGCAACCTGAGGTTTACCTACATTGGCTTCAACTCTGAATTCACGAAGAAGTCTGTCAACGATAATTTCAAGGTGAAGTTCGCCCATACCTGCGATGATCGTTTGACCTGTTTCTTCATCGGTGTAGCATTTGAAAGTGGGATCTTCCTCGGCGAGTTTCGCAAGGGCGATACCCATTTTTTCCTGACCGGCTTTGGTCTTGGGTTCAATGGCAACACGGATAACGGGTTCGGGGAACTCCATGGATTCGAGAATAATGGGGTGGTTCTTATCGCAAAGAGTATCACCTGTTGTTGTTCTCTTGATACCGACAGCGGCGGCGATATCACCCGCATAGCAGCAGTCGATATCTTTACGGTCGTTAGCGTGCATTTGAAGAATACGGCCTATACGCTCGTTGTCGTCTTTAACCGAGTTATATACGGTAGAACCGGTTTCGATTTTACCGGAATAAACTCTGAAATAGCAAAGTTTACCGACAAAGGGGTCAGTTGCAATCTTGAATGCGAGAGCGGCAAAAGGCTCCGAATCGGAAGAAATACGGACTTCTTCTTCATCTGTGTTGGGGTTAACGCCCTTAATCGCTTCAACATCAGTGGGAGCGGGCATATAATCAACAACAGCGTCAAGAAGTTTCTGAACACCTTTGTTTTTGTAGGAAGTACCGCAAACGATGGGAACCATTGTGTTGTTGATTGTAGACTTTCTGATGCAAGTCTTGATTTCATCAACAGTGAGTTCTTCGCCGTCGAAGTACTTCATCATGAGTTCATCGTCCTGTTCTGCAACATGTTCGATGAGTTCTGCACGATATTTTTCTGCGAGTTCCTTCATATCTTCGGGAATTTCTTCGATTCTTATATCTTTGCCCAAATCGTCATAATAAACGACGGCATTCATTTCAACAAGGTCGATAATTCCTTTAAAGGTTGACTCGGAACCGATGGGGAGCTGAATCGGTACAGCATTACATTTAAGACGTTCCTTAACCATATCGAGAACATTATAGAAGTCTGCGCCCATAATGTCCATCTTATTGATATAAATCATTCTCGGAACTCTGTATTTATCAGCCTGTCTCCAAACAGTTTCGGACTGGGGCTCAACACCGCCTTTGGCACAAAGAACAGTAACGGAACCGTCAAGAACTCTCAACGAACGTTCAACTTCAACGGTGAAGTCAACGTGACCGGGAGTGTCGATGATGTTGATTCTGTTACCTTTCCAGAAACAAGTTGTAGCGGCGGAGGTAATTGTGATACCTCTCTCCTGTTCCTGTGCCATCCAGTCCATTGTAGCAGCACCGTCGTGAGTTTCACCCAACTTGTGGTTAACACCGGTATAGAAAAGGATACGCTCGGTTGTGGTTGTCTTACCTGCGTCAATGTGAGCCATAATACCGATATTTCTGGTCTGCTCTAAAGATACCTGTCTTGGCATAATACCCTCCGAATATAGTTAAAATTTTCAGACAATTACCATCTGAAATGTGCAAAAGCTTTGTTAGCTTCTGCATTCTTATGCATGTCTTCTTTTTTCTTGAATGCGGCACCTGTTGAGTTTGTAGCATCAAGGATTTCGTTAGCAAGTCTTTCTTTTGCTGTTCTTTCGGAACGGGCACGAGAATAAGTTGCTATCCAACGAAGACCGAGTGTTTCACGTCTTTCGGGACGAACATCGATCGGAACCTGGTAAGTAGCACCGCCGATACGACGAGCCTTAACTTCCAGAACGGGCATAACGTTTTCCATTGCTGCTTCAAAAACCTCAAGAGGTTCTTTGCCTGTTTGTTCTTTGATGATGTCGAAAGCGTCGTAAACGATTCTCTGTGCGACACCTTTCTTACCATCTAACATAACA
>CAYPAB010000097.1:0-2836 GCA_964408605.1 uncultured Eubacteriales bacterium | reverse complement strand
CCACATGGTTTACGGGGTATATTATTTTCTAAAAAACGGACCCAGGAAGGGGTAAATATCGTGCGTTTCAGTATCGTTATTCCCGTGTATAACGTGGAAAAATATATTCGCAAATGTATGCAGACCGTCATGGAGCAGACCTTTCGGGATTATGAGGTCATCGTCGTGGACGATGAAACCCCCGATAGCAGTATGGCGATTGTGGAAGAATTTGCCGAACAGTACCCCGGAATGATCAAAATTATCCACCAGAAAAACACCCGCCAGGGCGGCGCCAGAAACCGTGGCGTCCAGGAGGCAACAGGGGAGTATATTCTGTTTGTGGACAGCGATGACTATGTAAGCCCCAAACTACTGGAAACCGTCGATCAGTATTTGCGCCGGGAGTCTTGCGATATCCTGGGCTTTCAATATCAAAAGGTGACAGAAGACGGTAAGCTTCTGCAAACAGAGGGACTTGGTTCTCTCCGGCCTGGACGGTACATTCCAAGAAAAAACCGGGAAATTATGTTGCTGCCGGTGGGGCCCGTGCTGAAAGCCTATCGCCGGGAGTTTTATGTAAATAGCGACTTTTCCTTTCCGGAAAAGCTGCGGTATGAGGATATGATGATAAAGGTTCTGCTGGCTCAGGCGGAATCTGTACTCCTGGTTGAGGACTGCCTGTACTACTATGTGCAAAGCAGCAGTTCTTCCATTCGCCAGAAAGCCTCCTCCAAAATGCTGGACATCCTTACGGTTACGGACCTGGTTCTGGAGCGTTTTCAGCAGCTGGAGCTTGAGTCGTTTTTTTGGGAGCCTCTGGAAGCATCCTTGATATACGGAATCACGTATATTTTGGATCTTATCAATTTGGAGGATAAACAAAACGACCTTCAACTGCCCCTTGCCGAGTATTTGGCGGAGCATTTTCCGGATTATGAGGCTAACCCATACATGGATCCCCGGCAGTGCAAAGGTATGGCCTATCTGCTGGCTCGTGATTTTTCTGGCTATTACTATCATGTCGCCCTGATTTGTCGGGGTAAAGAGTGGCTTTTGGGGTGGAAGTGGATCGAAAAACTGAATCAATTCCGCCATTCACGCAAAGGCCCGAGAAGCTATCCGGATTAGAAAGGCCGATTCGTATGGGTGTTCTGAAAGCCTGGGCTGGATATGAAACGGAACACAATAACGGTATCAAGCATGGAGTAAGCAAGTGATGTCCATGGATTCAATTCGAAAAAAAACAATAAGCGGCTTTCTCTGGATGTTCGCGGAGAAGGTTGGCGCGCAGGTCATAAGCTTTGTGGTGTCCATTGTGCTTGCCCGGATATTGATGCCGGAAGAGTATGGAATCATGTCCATAGTATTTGTCATCATCAATCTGTGCGACGTGCTTGTGGAAAATGGCTTTTGCAAGGCACTGATCCAGAACAAAGACACGGATGAGCAGGACTATTCCTCCGCTTTTTGGGGTGGATTGGTTATTTCTCTCTTGCTGTATGTCAGCCTGTTTTTCGCGGCTCCTGCTATTGGACGGTTTTACCGAATGGAGCTTCTGAGCCCTATAATCCGGGTTATGGGTTTGCGGGGTGTTCTGGCCGCCTACGGTTCTGTGCTAAAGGCCAGAGTATCCCGAGAGATGGCCTTCCGGAAGTTTTTCTTGTCAAGTCTGGGCGGAACGTTGCTATCTGCTGTGGTTGGTATAGCTATGGCCTATATGGGATTCGGTGTGTGGGCTCTGGTGGCGCAGAATATGGTCGATGCTGTCGTGGACACCCTGGTTCTTGCGGTAACGATCCGTTGGTATCCGAAATTTGTATTTTCCCTCCGTCGGGTGAAGCGGCTGCTGGACTACGGATGGAAAGTCTTGGTCGGCTCTCTTGTCGATACGCTGTACGACAACTTCCGCAGTCTTCACATCGGGAGAATTTATACGGCGGATGATTTGGCATTTTATACCCGCGGTAGGCAATTCCCCAATTTCCTGACGGAAAACATCAGTTTCAGCATCAGTAGTGTCCTGTTTCCCGCTGTTGCCTCCCAGAGAGAGGATAAGTCCGAAGCGAAAGCATTAACACGCCGGACCATGAAAACCAGTGCCTATGTTGTTACCCCCGTGCTCTGCGGTCTGGCTGCTGTTGCCGAACCGCTTGTGGAGCTTGTGCTGACGGAAAAGTGGTTGCCTTGTGTACCGTATTTGCAAATTCTGTGCATCTACTATGCCCTGGATCCTCTGCATGTAGTCAATATTCAGGTGACTTATGCCTGTGGGCGCAGTGACATTTGTCTGAAACTGAATGTGGTCAAAAGAATTTTCGGAGTGCTTTTGATTATGATTTCTTCCCGGATCAGTGTTGAGGCTGTGGCCCGGGCGGAAGCGATTTTTGGACTGTTCAGCCTGATGGTAAGTACCCTCCCAAACCGAAAACTGATCGACTATCATCTGCTGGAACAATTGCGGGATATCATTCCCTGCTGGCTGATTTCCGGAGGGATGGTGGTCTGTGTCCGAATGATCGGAATGCTGGCCTTGCCGACGTTTTCCAAGCTGGTGCTGATGGTTCTGACCGGCATCGTCAGCTATATCCTGCTGTCGCTGGTATTCCGGGTGGAAATCTTCTTCTACCTGTGGAACCTGATCTGCCATACCGGAAGGAATAAAGACAAAGCATAAATATGGAAAAAGCAGACCGCGGAGAGAACGGTCTGCTTTTTGCTTTTGCGGGGAAAGAAACCCTTGCAAAATCTTTGGATTTGCCGTATAATATATTGAATTATTTTCATTTCACAAGAGGTTATGCTGTGTATCTAAAATCACTGGAATTGCAGGGCTTCAAATCCTTTCCGGACAAGA
>CAYPAB010000096.1:0-2840 GCA_964408605.1 uncultured Eubacteriales bacterium | reverse complement strand
TCGTTTGTTTCTTCGCTTCTTCTTCGTTCAGTTTTCAGGGTATATGCCTTGTAAAAATGTAATTCAGGCTGTAAAAAACTTATGTTTTTTACAGCCTTTTAACATTCCCGTTATTTTTTTGTTGACAAATTCATTTTCAGGTGTTAATATTATAAAAAATGTTTTGAGGTATACGTTATGAAAACTTTTCTTTCCGCTTCATACTATTATTACTATTGCTTTGTTTAAAAGTAATAGTGATTTGTGCTGCGTTGTTTTTATATCGTTTGATATTTTCCTTGCGGTCTTATCACTGCAAGGTTTTTTTATTGTTATTTTTCGGAGGTATTGTTATGAATATAGGAATAGTCGGTCTCGGTCTTATCGGCGGTTCGCTTGCGAAATCGTCAAAGAAGAATACGGATTTTAAGGTTTACGGTTATGACATTAACGCCGATGTTGTGAAAAGTGCCGTTAAGGATAAAGTTTTAGACGGCGAATTGAACGAAAAAACATTGCGTTTGTGCGATTATGTTTTCATTCCGCTTTACCCCGAAGCCGTAATTGATTATGTTAAAAAGAATGCGGATAATTTCAAAGACGGTGCAACGGTTATTGACTGTGCCGGTGTAAAGAGGTCTGTTTGCGAAAGTTGTTTTAAAATCGCCGAGGGTAAAAGTTTTTCGTTTGTCGGCGGTCACCCAATGGCAGGTACGCAGTATTCCGGATTTGAAAATTCGAAAGATACCATGTTTTGGAATGCACCTTTTGTTCTTACACCCAAAGAAAACGAGGATATATTGATTCTCGCAAATGCACGTGAGGTTATAATGAAACTCGGTTTCGGACGTGTTTCGGTTATGACACCGAAGAAGCACGATAAACTTATTGCGTTTACCTCTCAACTTGCGCATATTGTTTCGAACGCCTTTGTTAAAAGTCCGTCGGCACTTGAAAGAAAAGGTATTTCAGCCGGCAGTTACAAAGACTTGACCCGTGTTGCCTATCTTAATGAAAATATGTGGACAGAACTTTTTTTGGATAATAAAGATAATCTTATTTTCGAACTTGACAACATTATCGCTGAACTTCAAAAATACAGCGATGCCATGAAAAACGACGACGCCGACACTCTTTGCCGACTTTTAAGAGAGGGTAAGGAAATGAAAATAAAGGCAGATTGACAATAAGTTTTAAGCACCTGTCGTTTTAAATATTTTGTTGCATTTTTATCACAAAAAAATTGTTGATATTTTAGTTAATATGCTACTTCCTAAAAATCGAAAAAGTGATATAATTATACTTGTAATTTACTATGCACATAAAGGAGAAATATTATGAAAAGAACTTTAAGTATTATTTTATCAATGCTTATGTTGTTATCTGTTTTCAGTTTAACCGCATTCGCAGCCGAGGCTCCTGCGCTTAAAAATTTAGAATGTACTTCTAAGGGTGTTAAAGTCACGTGGGCATCCGTCAAAGATGCCGTTAACTATATTCTTTACCGTTCGGAAGGGTTAGACGGTGATTATATAGTTGTTACCGCAACCGCAAAAACCGAGTATCTTGATGCAAACGTCAAAGACGGTGCTTCTTATACATACAAACTCACCGTGCAGTTTAAAGATACTTCCACAACTCTCGACAACGCTGTTCCGCTTTCGGTACTTTATCTTAAACCTACCTGCGCACACAAGAACACATCGTGGGTAGTTGTTCAGGAAGCAAGCGTTTACAGTTCCGGTTACAAAACAATGGTCTGTTCTTCCTGCGGTGAAGTTCTTAAAACAGAAGCCATTTCTCAACTTGTTCCCGCACAGCCCGTTATCAACGGCATTTGCAACAGAACATACGGCGTTGTTTTCAATTGGACCGCTGTTGACGGCGCTCTCAAATACAACGTTTACCGCCGTGCGGAAGGTGGCAAATGGATATTGCTCGATTCAATTACAGGCACTCGTTTTGTTGATTCCAAAGCCGTAAGCGGTGTTAAATACAACTACACCGTAAGAGCGGTGAACGCTGCGGGTATGAGTGTTTACAATGTCGGCAAAACAATCCGTTGTGTTGCCGCTCCCAAAAATATCAAAGCCAGCAACGGTCTTTACGGCGTATACATCGCTTGGGATTCTGTTAAAGGTGCTTCCAACTACAGAGTTTACGGCAAAACTCCCGCCGATAAGAATTGGTCATATCTCGGAACCGTAGGAAAGAACAATTTCTATCATTCCGATGCCGTTTCCGGTGAAGATTATATCTATACGGTTGTTGCCGTTTCAAACGGAACATACAGCAGTTTTTATGATGATGCCGTTAAAATCAGACGCCTTGAAAGGCCCGAACTCGTTAAGTCCGTATCTTCAAAAGAAGGTATCACAACTTCATGGAAAGGTGTTGACGGTGCAAACGGTTACTATGTATACCGCAAAACCGCAAACACAGGTTGGGTATTGCTCGGTAAGGTCAACAACACAAGATCAACCGCATACCTCGACAAATCAACTGTCAAAGGTGTTACATACACATACACCGTAAGAGCATACGGAAATTCTTCAATAAGTTATTACTATAACGGAATTTCCTGCAAAGATGTTCACTGATTAACGGAAGTCGAACACAATACGCTTTTAAAAAACTGTTCTCCGCAATTACATCGTCAAAAAGCCTCGCAATACGTTAGTATTACGGGGCTTTTTTCTTGTACTTGCAAAAAATCGAATTTTCAAAACTGCTTGCACCTAAAATTTTAGGCGTATTGCGTTCGGCTCCCGTCACCTTAAGGTGACGGGAGTCAAGAACCGCCAACTCTGTCGGTGTTGCACAAACATATCTTTTACCGCCCACCGTCTTGCACGGCTCAA
>CAYPAB010000095.1:0-2862 GCA_964408605.1 uncultured Eubacteriales bacterium | reverse complement strand
GGTCTTTCTTTGCCGGATTCCTCGATAATGCTTGAATTGTGTGACATTCTCGGCATCACAGTAAATGATTTATTAAGTGGGGAGGTAATTACAATGGATAATTACAACAAAGAATTGGAAGAAAATTTGCTCGAAGTATTAAAACAAAAGCAGGATGCAGACAAAAGATTGCTGTCTTTGGAGACTTTTTTGGGCTGTATGATATCAATCATTTTTATATCGCTTGTATTCGTTGCTTCCTTTGTTGAAATGGCGAATTGGTTGAGGGCTGTTCTTGTAGGTGCGGTGTTTGTCCTGTTTGTGATAGGGGTCGGATACACACTGAAAATCGAGCAGACGGCAGGTTACTATGAATGTGCAAAATGCGGATACAGATATGTTCCCTCATATAAAAGCGTGTTTGTGTCGTCGCATTGGGGCAGAACAAGACATATGCGTTGTCCGAAGTGCAATGAAAAGTCTTGGCAGAAAAAAGTCCTGAACAGAAGATAAAAAGAGGCAGTAAAGAACGCACGTTCTTTACTGCCTGCTTTAATCGGTTATACGCTTTTATGCGGTTTGTGTTTTTTCGCCATCGGCGGCGTTGTGTTCACGCAACTCCGCACCGTATTTGCACAGCAACGACATCACAATAAACATAACACCGAGTGCCACGCTGTCGAAAGCGTTGAAATCGAGTTTTTCGACACTTTCCGTAAACTGAGCAATTACGCCTTGAGTTACCTGCGCCAAAACGAACGAAACAATGGGAATCCAGATAGTCGAAATACCGAGATGTAAAAGTTCTTTGGCACCGTCTGTTGTAAAGGGCGTACCCGATTTCAATTCATTTTCAAAATAGCGATATGCCATGCGTGATACAAAAAATTCGCCGATGCAAAGAACAATTTCAACGGCAATTGCAGTCAAGACCGTTCCCGTGCCGACTCCGGCTTCCGTTTCAAGAACGGTGTGCAAAGTCATACCGCCGAGTTTGAGCGTTTCGGCGCCGATAAGCAGGGCGATAATTCCCACGGCACCGCCTATAATGCCGACGAGACAGCAGATGTAGATGATTTTGCTGAAGATCTTTCCGATTTTCGAAAGTGTTTGAATGGTGTTTAATGTTTTCATGACAGTTTCCTTTCCGCTACCGTGTAGCATTTGATGTAAAGTTTAAATTCGTTTTAAAGTGCGTAAATATTTTTTCTGTTCGTCTGTAATTCTGTAACTTTCCGAACATTTTTGAATTGTTTTGTTGTGAGTCCATTTGTCGAGGACTTGGTTTTCCAAAAACGGAATAATCGAGTCATACTGTTTCGCAAGTGCCGTTGCAAAATACCACGCAATCATCATTTTTACGTAATATTCATCCGATTGTATCGCCGAAATCATCCTCGGATATTTCAAATCAAAATCGGTATCTGAAAAATGTTGCATCAACATACCGACCGCAAACCGCAAGGTGTAAGTTTTTTCGGATGAAATCCAAACATTGATTTGCTCCGAAAGTTCTTTTTTGTGATTTTTGAAAATTTTCGGCGACATTTGATCGCAAGTTGCCCAGTTATCGACAAAAGGAAGAAATTTGTTTAATTCTTCAACGCAAACTTCGTAATCTTTGATTTCGGAAATCAAAAATGCGTGGAGTTGATTTTCGTCAAAATATTTGTGTGGCAAATCGTTCAAAAAATCGAAATAATCGGTTTCTTTGTAAAGTTTTTTTGCGAATGTGCGTAAAATCGGCGTTCTGACCCCGATTACCGATTGGGGATTCACGCTCGGCAAAAGTTTTGATTGAAAATCACGGTATTTTTCGTCTTGATTTTTGAAAAGTTCTTTTTGTATTTCGTTCACGTTCATTGCTTTTTTTCGTTTTCGGATTTCAAGAGCATCATCATCGCCGTAAAATCACGAGTCAGCATTTCGGATATTTCCGCCTGCGTGAAATTGCACATTCCGGTGGCAAACAGAGTGCCGATTCCGTAGGTGTGAATCCACGAATGTTCAAACAGCGCTTTGGCATCACACGAAGACAAACCGTAGTCGTTTTGAATCGACTGCAGACATTCATTCGCAACATTGCCGAGATGAGCGTAAATATCCTCAAATGATTTTACATCGCTGTTTTGCGACATAAAAATAAGTTGATAAAAATTCGGTTCTTCTTTTGCAAACATAATCATCTGCATACCGACTTGCTTGAAAATCGGCATATCCGCATCGGTTTTGTGTGCATATGACTCAAACCGTGTCATAACAGCGTCCCTTACCGCATCTTGAACTTCCCGCATGGAGTCAAAGACCGTGAAAATCGGCGTGGCGGAGGTGTTCAGCGCTTTTCCCAATGATTTTGCGGTCAGTGTGTCGATTCCGCTTTTTGACACGATACCCAAAGCGGCGGCGACAATTTCTTCTTTTGTGAATTTCGGTTTCGGTGGCATGGTAGCCCTCCTTTTTAAAACTCTTGTTCTAAAACGTTCGTTTTAGAACGACAATTACAGTATACTCGTTTATCGGATAAAGTCAATGGGTTTTTGAAAAAAACTTTAAAAATCGGTGAATTTAAAGTTTTTATTTCGTGTTTAATCCGAAACCGCCGTGTGCCTTACAATGATTTTTTCTGCTTCTTGTCTTTTCATTGAAATCATGCAAGCACGATGAAATCCTCACAAAACTCGGAAGAAATCCGCTTAGCGGAATAAATAAATTCGTACTACATCCCGACGATGTCGACTTTCATCACGAAGTGATTTCATCCAACGAAGCGGGATTTATTCCGTACAAAGTAGGATTCGGTTAAAAAACAACAACCTTTGCCCGCAGGACAAAGGTTGTTGTTTTTATGGCGGAGAGCAAGGGATTCGAACCCTCGAAACGGTT
>CAYPAB010000094.1:0-2878 GCA_964408605.1 uncultured Eubacteriales bacterium | reverse complement strand
TTATATATCGGTTGACATTTTTTGTCTGACATGGTATCATAAGTACAGATATATAAAATACAAATCGCAGAGTCGATTTATATTATATTGATTAATGTGACAACGAAATAAATTGTGACATTATAAAGGCGTAATCGCAAAAAATCGCAACGGAATATTGCAAAACGAGGGGGTAACTATATGAACAGAAAGAGATTCATATGTGCGGTTTTAACCGGTTTTTTTGTTTTTGTATTAACTTTCAGCGGAATAACGGTGGCTTTTGCCGCGGGAGGTCAGACTGATTTTTCGGCAAGCGACGATCTTGTAAACGTCGAGGCAAAGTTATCTAAAGCTGCTTATTCGGCAGGAGAAAGCATTTCACTATCCGTGAGCGTAAAATCAGACGCATGCGCTATGGGAGAAATCCTCATAAGCACCAATTTGCCTGACGGATTTACATATGCGGACGGCTCCGACGGACAGAGCAAAAACATCTCGGTTCCCGCGGGAACGGAAGTAACCGATAATGTTAAATTCGAAAGCGAATCAAAAGCTACAGTTTCAGACAGCGAAACTACAACCAAAGCCGAAGAGACTTCCGACAAAACGGATGTCACAACCATAGGAGACGAAAGCTCCGCGGACACAGTTTCCGATACAAGAGACGAGACCTCGCCTCAGACATCCGATACCTCGGCTAAGTTCATTATAGTACTTGCATCTCTCTTTGTTGCGGTAATCGCCGGAGTATGCGTTTACTTTGCAAGGACTAAAGCGTTTACTATGATGCTTGCAGTCGTTATTGCGGTACCTGTGCTCGTAGGAAGCATTGGCATGACAGGCGTTAACGCCACAGTTGCAAATGAAAGCACATCAAACACGGTAAGTCTTAAGTGCCCCTTTACCTATGACGGAACTCTCTATGAGCTCACCGTAGATGCATCATATAAAACTCTGGCATATGCGGAGCCGACAGGATACAGTACATATACCGAAAAAGATTATCCTCTTGTAACAGACGCTGATATATATATTGCTCCGGACGGAAGCGATGACGACGGCGACGGTTCCTTCGATAATCCTTTCGCTACGCTTGAAAAAGCGCGCGATACAATTCGCGAGATGAAAGCGCAGGCTGACAGAGAAATTGACGGAGAAATCGTTGTTGCAATGAAAGCCGGAACATATAAATCGACGGGATTCAGGCTTACTGAACAGGACAGCGGATCAGCTGAGGTTCCGATAAAATATTGCGCATACGGTGACGGAGAGGTAATAATCAGCGGAGCCGTTAATATATCCACAGATGACGCAGAGGAGCTGAACGAGCAAGACAAGGCTCTGTTCAGAGCTGAAAACACAGACAATATCATTAAGATAGATCTCACCAAATATGATATTGATGTTCAGAATCTTACCCATTTAAATGAGCTCTTTGACTCAAAGGGACGCTGCCGTTCAGCGCGCTATCCGAACGTCAATGCTGACGGAAGCGACAACCTGCTTTACAACAAGGGATGGTTTTCCGGGAACGGCAACCAATACTCATCCAAGGAGATGACTCTGTCAAAGTCGTTTGCTAAATATGTAGAGGAATACCATACACTTGAAGGCGCTCGTATTTGCGGATACCTGCAATATGACTGGTGGTGCGACGACAGCGAAATTGTAAGCTACGACCCCCAGACCAGAATTATGACGGTTAATCATACGAACTACGGAGTCGGTAGTGCTCCTTACTTCTATCTGTATAACATTTCTGAGGAGCTTGACGATCCCGGTGAGTATTATATCGACAAGAACACCGGTACTCTTTACCTGTATAAAACAGAAGAAACCTCATACAGACTATCGTTAGACGGTAATGACTTCTTAACAAGCAGCGATATAAGTTATGTTACGTATTCAAATATTACTTTAGAGTGCGGACTTGGAGACGCAATGTTTTTAGGCGGAGATAACATAACTGTAGAAAGATGTACAGTTAGAAATTTCCGTGATGACGGAATTAGAATTAACGGAGACAATAACCTTATCACCGACTGTGTCCTTTATAATATGGGAGGCAGATCAATACGTTTGTTCGGCGGAGACCGTACAACGCTCACCAAATCTAACAGCAAGGCTGACAACAACCTGATATACGATTTCGGTCAGGTATATAAGACATATTCGTCAGCGATAAATGTCACCGGAGTAGGACTCACCGCATCTCACAATGAGATATATAACGCTCCTCACCAGGCTATAAGCTATGACGGAAACTATATCACCGTTGAATATAACCTTATACATGACGTTGTTAAACAGTCCTCCGATGCCGGCGCAATTTATTCCGGACGCGACTGGACGCAACAAGGAAATGTTGTAAGATATAATATTCTTTACAATATAGGAAATGAGACATTTACAGGAAACGGAATATACTTTGACGACGGTCTTTCCGGACAAACCGCTTACGGAAACATTCTCTACAATATAGCAGGAAATGCTTTCCTGATAGGCGGAGGAAGGGACATTAATGTTAAAAACAATGTTATAATCGGAAGCAGAATTGAATATGACGCACGTTTCCGCGACGCTTTCCAAAGATATGTGGAAAACGGAACAGTAGCAACATTCACGATGGCGGTTATCAATTTAGACGGAGTTATGTGGAAGAACATGGCTAAAATGCCTATAACCAGTGATGTGTGGAAAGAGGCGTTCCCAACCCTTGCTAATGTATCATATGACTTTGATGATTATACTAACAAGGACTTCCCGATAAATCCGGCTTATTCGGTTGTAAAGGACAATGTTACGGTTAGTGGAACAACAGATCATAAATTCAACAAACGTGTAACCGAATATTCAACAGTTGAAGGCAATGACATACTTCCATACACCGTAAATC
>CAYPAB010000093.1:0-3059 GCA_964408605.1 uncultured Eubacteriales bacterium | reverse complement strand
TACCAACTGAGCTATACCGGCGTCTCGAACCGAACACGCTTATTATAGCACCGAAAGAAAAAATGTCAAGCATTATTTTTCTCTTTCGTCATCTTTTTTCGGCAGGAGCAGACAGCCAAAGAACGAGTATGCTTTGCTTTTGAAATTGCGGCTTTGTCTCAGGGATTATTCCCACGTTCTTTTGCTGATAATGTACCGGGGACGATGCTTGGTTTCCATGTAAATTTTGCCGATATATTGCCCTATCACGCCTAGGGAAAGCAGCTGGATGCCACCTAAAAAGCATACAATGCTGATCATGGATGCCCATCCTGCCACACTGTTTCCCATCAATGCGGTAACAATTGCCCATATTAGTCCCACAAAGCCGCAACACCCCACCACGATCCCCACAAGGGAAATCATGGTGATCGGCTTTATGGACAAGCTGGTAATCCCGTCAAACGCCAATGCCAGCATCTTCGACAGCGGATAGTGGCTTTCCCCGGCGATGCGTGCGCTGCGTTCATAGGTTACAGTGGTGCTCTCAAAGCCAACCAATGGAATCATACCACGCAGGAACAGGTTTACTTCCTGGAATTTCGCGAATTCCTTCAGAACTCTGGCACTCAACAGCCGATAATCCGCATGGTTAAATACCACTTCCGCTCCCATTGCGTTCAACAATTTATAAAAGCTCTCTGCGGTGAATCGTTTGAAAAAGCTGTCCGTCTCCCGTTTGCTGCGCACACCGTAGACAACATCGTAGCCTTCCAGATATTTATCCACCATTTCATCCATGGCGTTGATATTGTCCTGGCCGTCGCAGTCGATGGAAATTGTGACATCGCAGCGTTCCATGGATTCCATCAGCCCTGCCAAAACCGCGTTCTGGTGGCCCCGATTCCGGCTCTGACTGATGCCGATGTAGTGTGGGTCATACCTGGCCAGGTCGCAGATGATTGCCCAGGTCCTGTCCCTGCTTCCGTCATCGACGAAGAGAACCCGGCTGTCATCCGAGATTTTCTCCGCCGCCACCAGCTGCTTGATCTTGTTCAGGAACATGGGAGCCGTCATCGGAAGGACGGCTTCCTCATTGTAGCATGGGACAACTATGTACAGACTGGTCATACAATTGCCCTCTTTCATAATTCGGTATCTGAATGGGAATGGACGGCAGAAGCAGAGGGAACAGACAGCACACAGGCTATCACGATTAGGAGCGCAATAAGCATAGAGGAGTAGCGGTTCATGACCTCAACCAGCATGTATGCCATGGTCAAGCCGATAAACGCCAGCATAGGCAGGAAGGCTTCTGCCGCTGTGTGCTTTTGCTTCAAAGCCCGGAGCAGCAGCAGGAAAATACACGCCATCAATACCCAATAGTAGACGTTTATCGAACGGGATAGAACGCCGTATACGGATCCGGCGTTGGCAAATGTTCTCTTCAGATCATGAATGGAATTCCCCACGTCCGCAAGCAGAACTCCCAGCTTATTGAACATATGGGTAGCAAACTGCGGGACGCTCATTGCTGTATAGCGCCAAACACCTCGTGCGAAAAGAAGCTCCTCTGCTTCCTCCGCCTCCATTGAGGGGATCAAATCATTCCAAAAGAAGCTGTTATCCGCAGGTGACCATTGCCCCTTTGATTCAAAATTGGCACCGACGTAAAAATTCCAGCCGGCTCTGTTCTTGGGAATCTGGAAGCCGCCAATGGCGGTGAGTCGGCTGCTATATAGTTTCCCCGGGATCAACGCAAGCATCACGACGATCAAAATGACCGCCAGGGTCTGTTTTGCTTTCTGGGGCTGGACCATGATTTGCAATATCAGGGCAATAACCTCGGCGATCAGCAGGACATAAAAGAGCGGACGGTATAAATTTCCGACAAATACGCTGAGTCCAAACAAAGCCGCCAGGCCGTAGGGTGCCTTCTGTCCCGCGTTTCGGTTCAGGAGCCAGGCCCCAAAGCTGAGGGACGCCATCAGGATGGCATTCACCAGCGTCACAGCCATGGGCATCCAGCACATGATGATGAAGAACGGATTCACGCACCACAGAAGTGTCCCAAGCTTCGGATTTTTGTCTGCCGAATGCAGCAGCTTCGCCAAAAAAACGACCGAAACGGCATCAAACAAGATATTGGATGCAATGATTGCCCTTGTCATATCCGGAATCAGCCGCACAAACAGGGACAAAGTCAGCGTGTAGGAATACAGCTGGACAAAGATCGATTCATACAGTGCGTTTTTCCATGTAAGGCCATCCCCTGCCAATTGCTGGGCACCAAAGAAATGGATGGCGCAATCTCCCGTATCATCTTTCAGAATCCAAGTGAAATCACACAGGAGCGGCAGTGATCTCAGGAGGATGCCCAGGACGATCGCCACGATCAGCACGATATTGCTTGATGCCGCAAGCCGGATCCCCCTCTTGATACCATGTCTTATCTTTGGAAAACTGGCACAGCAAAGCATGGCCGCGCACACGAAAGCAATCCCCCACAGCAAGCCAGGCTCCGCTTTTATATTTAGAAGCAGGACACATATGGTTATCAGAGAAAAAAGCACGAAAACGGCTCTCTCGCAGGAGGTCTTGAAGCGCCCGAACTTGGATGGCATATTAAAAAAACTCCCCTCTGAATGAACAATCCGAAAGCAAACGGCACACCCTATATCGTGCAATGAGGAAGTGTGTGCCTTACGACTAACAGTATAGCAGTCAGCAAAGACTTTTTCAAGCTATTTTCGAACGTATTCTGACAATGTTTCGACAAACCATGTCATTGTTGGAAACCGTTTCCCGCAATGACAGACTGAGAGCGTGCCGTCCTCCGACGGCACGCTCCCTTGCTTCTTAGTTGGTATAATTGTCGAAATAGCCCTGGATGTGGATGACGGGGGTGCCCTTGTCGCCGGAGCCGGAGGTCAGGTCGCACAGGGAACCGATGAGATCCGTCAGCCGCCGGGGGGTGGTGCCCTGGGAGGCCATGGAGCCCATGAGGTCCCCGTCCTTCTGGCGGATGGCTTCCTCAATGGCGGCCTTCAGCTCCGCGCCGGAGAGGCTTGCATAGTCGT
>CAYPAB010000092.1:0-3120 GCA_964408605.1 uncultured Eubacteriales bacterium | reverse complement strand
ACGTGGAGCTGTAAAGTTTCAAATTTATAGTTAGACATAATATTGATTTCCTTTCTTTGTTGAATGTTTTAATGTATACGATTTATCTACCGGTTTGTTTTCACATACATCGGCACATTCGCCCGAAACGGAAATTTGCTCTGACTAAAATTTCAAAATAGTTTTTCATAGGTTCTTACCTACCTTGCAAAATAATAAACCGAGAGATTTCAAAATAATCTCCCGATAAAATACACATATAATTCGCAACGAGTTTAAGTAACGAAGCGGTTAGACTCTTGTGCGGGGAGCGTATCGGGAATAAGCATACAAAAAGTCATGCACATACAACAAAACCGCATGAACATCTTCATTATCGCAGTAGTAGTGAAGACCGACTTTTTCATGTGCGTCATCCTTTCTTTATGCATTACCTACTATTTAAGTAGGTATGAGTATAGCATGTATTACCTACCGTGTCAATAGGTAAAGAAAAATTTTTTCGGGTTTTTACGGAATTCGGACATAATAATTCGAACATCGTCTGATTTGGATTTAGAAATATCAAAAAATAGGAACAAGAGAATATAAAATCAAGGTTGTAAAAATTTGTGTTTTTTACAGCCCCCAAACCAACTCGCTGTATGAAAAAAGCGAGTGCTCTTAACAGCCTTTTAAATGCTGTAAGAACACTCGATATGGTGCGGATATTCATAACACAAGTGATTCTCCGGTAGTACATATTCTATTGTTCGTACAATTTTCGCACATATAAATTTATATAATGCTTTGTTGAGATTTATATTATAAACAAGATTCACACATTCGACTAACCCCCTGTTATAAGGTAGAATAAAGCTACCAAATAACAGGAGGTCATTTTTGTGTCAAACAAAAATCAAATTACTTATCGCAAGGTTGGAGATTACAATATTCCTAATCTCGCACTTCCACCCGAAGAAGTAAATATTACTCTCGGTATGTGAGGATTATTACATAAGGAGTATCTTTTGAAATATAAGAAAGTCTTATTTTTCACTTTGCTCACCGAAGGTAAAATGTGGCAATATCTTGCCGATATTGATACTGAAGCGCAGCAGATGTTTGATACACTTGTTGAACAGATGAAAGTTGTTGAAGGTGTAACTGAGCAACTGAAAGAGGAAAATCAGTTGGAGTGGGTTGCTCGTATGAATAACATTCAATCAAGGACTAAAGAGATTGTTTTCAAAGAATTGATTTATGCATAAGTTTTATATAGAAGTTTAGTGAATGAGTGTAAAGTATACCATAACAATACTAAACGAATTATCCAAAGTTTTTCTTAATAATTAGTCGAAAATTATGATTGTAAAATTGATAAAATACAACATTCCGTTGATGGTGAAACGTTAAATGTCTATGTAATTGTTGTTAATACAAAATAATATAAGAATTGAGTGCAGTGAAATGTTACTGCACTCAATTTATTTTATATTGTTCATCAAGATACCTCTATTGCAAAACATGTGTAAATTGATATATAATATTGTTAAAATATGAAATTGGAGTTATAATAATGAACATTTTTTATAATCAAATGTTTACTCCTCCCCAAAAATACATAAATCAAGAAAAATATTTACAATTATTAAAGAAATAATATAAAACAGGTTTTAGAATGTTATATATAAGTGGGGGACTTCAAAAAGATGTTAGTATTTTATATGTCACTCATCGACAACGATGATGACAGAGCGAAATTTGAAATACTGTATAAAAAATACAGAAGGGTGATAGATATGAAAAAAATATTGTACGATATAGCTCCGTTTTATTTATCCGAAAAGTGTATAGATGCCCTTCACACAAAACAAATGGTAGGAACAGCATTGTGTGCATCAGAGTCTTATATAACAGAAGTTTTGAATGAAATTATCACTTTATTTTATAATCGTTTTTCGGGAATAATTTTTATAAGGGCCGATGAAGAAACAGTTTTAAAGACAGCCAACTATCTTAAGACGAATTATGATTATAAACAGATGAAACCGTCGGGCTTTTTGTCATACAGATTACCCGAACTCTCATTTTCATTAAACTCTGAAAATTTATCCTATATTATAGAACATTTTGCTGATTTTTATTCACTTGAAATTCATTTTACCAAAAGTGAATCTATGAATTTTGTTTATAAAAGCGTTAAAAACCATCCGTATAAAATAACCATTGAAAATTTATCTGATTTTATAACAGAAAGATATGTGATTTTAAATAAAAGCGGAGATGCGGATGAACTTGAATGTATTGTAAATGAGCAATATGTTCAAGAAGTTTTAGATGTTTTTGTAAAATATTTCAAAATGAATATAAAATAATTTAATTTGTTCCTTTGGGTGATGATTATTATGAAAAGAGTTATTAGTATTTTGATGGCCTTTGTTATTGCCATTTCATCTGTAATTACGGGATTTGCAGTTTACACTGATGAAAAAAGTGAATCAAAAATGATAAACGGGTTTATAACCGGGATTGCAGACTTGGCAAGGAAATATGATTCGGAGAAAGAGTTCGTTACCATTGAAGGAGGTGAAACGGCACAAATACAATTTTTTCGGGTCGAAATTCAAAAGAAACTACAGATAATATTGAGTCGAAATATACTTTACAGGACTTTCAAACAGCCCGATTGATTGTCCGTGCCAACAGTAAATTCAATAAATGTGGCGCATTAGAGGACGTTAATGGCTTTGAGGACTTTCATATTTTACAATATGAAAGTCCGGAAACGGCTATGGAAGCTTACATAAATCTAAAAGCAGAGAAAAATGTGGAAAGCGTTGCACCGGATGAAGTTGTGGCTCCATTGCAGGGCAAAAAAGTTAAAACCGTTTCTGCAAGTGAACTTGAAGAAAAAGATTACCTTTGCGACTGGAGCGTAAATAGAACCCAATCAAAACGGTTGCAAGAGTATTTATCGACAGAAAACATACCGATGCAAGATGTCGTAATCGGCGTAATAGATAACGGTGTATATTATGACCACAAGTTTTTAGAAGGCAGAATATTACGGACCTATTATAACAATACCGAAAGCGGCACGCCTAATGATGAATACGGGGCACCTGAGGATCACGGAACGGCAGTATGCAGTGTCATTGT
>CAYPAB010000091.1:0-3224 GCA_964408605.1 uncultured Eubacteriales bacterium | reverse complement strand
ACCTACGGCAACATCTGTTACATCTTCCAAAGTCAGTTCGGGTGAACTCGCATATACTCTTAACAACGGCGTTACCGACGGAACACAAGGCTGGTATCAGGAACTTACGGATACCGCAAAACTTGATGAATACCCGGTGATTTCCGGTAAAGCGGTTTATTCTTACACCGCTTGCAACGGCGACACAAGTTATGCAAACAGCCCCCTTTCAAACGGTGAGCATAATTATAATATAAACGGCAACTGTAAGGCTTGCGGTAAAATACGTTCGGTATATTTAGATTACAACTCAACAACAAACGAACTCGAAACAAAGTGCGTAGTCGCAACCGAGGTTACGGCAGGCAATACGGTTTGGAAAAGCGGTTTTTACGTTGCGAAAGGCGATGTCACAATAAATTCCCGTGTTAGTATTTCGGGCGATGTTAAACTTATTTTGTCTGACGGTGCGAATCTTGTTGTGAACGGCGGTATAAACGTTAACACCGGAAACAGTTTCACGGTTTACGCACAGTCAACGGGCGTTTATAACGAAGACGGCACACTCAACACCGAGAAAACGGTAGCGGGACATCTTACCGCGCAAAACACCCCCGACGGTTATTCCGGTATAGGTAGCGTTATCGAGATTGGTGAGAACGGGAAAACTGTAATGAATGTCGGTGACATCATAATTAACGGCGGATTTGTCACGGCTTACGGCGGCGCACAGATTTTTAGAAAAGATGGGGTTGATACCTTTGGGTATACGCCTGTTGGCATAGGTGCCGGTTCCCTCGGTGGCGGTGTAACTTTAAATCATTTTGTGAAAGTTACTGCTTGCGGTGCAGGATTCCGTTGTAAGCCCGACATACCCGAAGGCGTTTATTACGCGGTTTCATGCGGTCCTGTAGAGAGCCAGCTGATTAAAGTAGATTACACAAATATCTCAACCGCATTTTCATCGACTGCCGTTTCGGTGGAGATGTGTATGCATGAGGGTACGAGTGGTTACTTATACTTAGATGACGATTATCACGACTTCGGTTGTAAATGGTGTGGTAAGGACAATGAAAAAGAAAAACATAATTTCAACACCGAAGACGGCGTTTGTATATGTGGCGGTATATGGGAGGGAACATATCTCGATTACAATTCAGCCACAGGTGAATTTGAAGAAAAAATTTGCAAAACAACGAATATATACAAAAACGGTTCTTCGGCTGACATAACCCTTTCCGATTGGTGTGTTATAATCGGAAAATATACCGCAGAAAAGGTTAGCACAGGATTATCATCAGGAAGAACGAATATCATCCTTACCGACGGATGTGTTTTTAATACTACCAAAGGTATAGGTCAAAGTTTCGATTTGTATGCACAGTCACAACCGGTTTTCAGTTCACCGGGAGTACTTGACGAAGAAAAAACAACAACCGGGAAACTTACCGCGACAAATAGAGTGAATGGCGACGCCGCTATTGGTAATTCAGGTAGAAACATAACGATAAACGGAGGGATTGTGTCTGCAACCGGCAATAACCCAAACAACATCGACGACACCAAACGCAAGGAAGGTGGTGCCGGTATAGGCGGTGCTTCCGGTGAATCGGGATGTACGGTTGTTGTTAACGGCGGTTATGTTTACGCAAAGGGCGGATATAACGCTGCGGGTATCGGCGGAGGTGCAAATGGTGATGGTGGAAAACTTACGGTGAACGGTGGCTGTGTTAAGGCTTACGGCGGAATTTTCGCTGCAGGTATCGGTGGAGGTGCTCGAACCAAATCTTCGCCGGGTTCTAAAGGCGGAACAGTGATAATAAATGACGGTTATGTTTATGCTAACGGCAATGCAAAGTTAACAGGCGGTAAGCATATAGGCGGTACCGGTATAGGCGGCGGCGGTTCTTTTTCGTCTAGTGATTACGGTGGCGGTAATGGAGGAGACGTTACAATAAACGGCGGTACTGTAATCGCAACCGGTGCGGTTTATGGGATAGGACCGGCATATAAGGGCGAAGATGACGGTAAAACCACGATTAACGGTTTTACAATGATCAATGTTACCGGTGGTACCGGAGCCTTTAAAGTTATGCCGAAAATTAAAAGCACGCTCAAATTCAAGGTTAAAAATTCCGATAGTTATTTGAGATTCACTAGTGCAAAAACACCGACTGCGTATACCAACCGAACTACCGTAACGATGGAAAAGTGTACGGAAAAGAACCGCACCGTAATTACTGATAAAAATAAAAATACGCATAACATTTTGTGTTATTATTGTGGCGTTTCGTTCGGAACGGAACCGCACACTTATTACGACGGTATATGTGAGTGTGGCAGATACGAATCCTGTGCCGGCACGGGTGAAGTGAACGATCCTTACAGAATCGCAAATACAGGTCAACTTTATTGGTTTAGAATAAATGTTGTGTTGAAAGGCAGCGAGAACCAAAACGCAATATTGCTTGGAAATGTTAATATAACATCATCAAATATGTTAGGTTCTTCCGACACCCCCTTTACCGGAACATTCGACGGTAACGGATATACGATTACGGCTTCGATGAGAAGTTCCTATGATTATGTTGCACCGTTTATGTATGTAAACGGCTGTACAATCAAAAACTTGAATATCACGGGTGAAATTACGCCTTCGAAAAAGTTTGCGTCAAGTATTGTCGCTTGTGTTTTGGGCGGAGACGTAACAATTGAAAACTGCGTCAGCACGGTTATTATTTCCTCTCAAACAGGAAGCGAAAATACAGATGGCACCGCAAGTGACGGAACACACGGCGGTTTGGTCGCAAACGTAGGCGCCGGTACGCTGAAAATCAAAAACTGCGGGTTTGCGGGTCAAATCAACGGCGAATCCACAAACAGTTGCGGCGGTTTGATCGGTTTGGTAGGTGATGATTGCACCGTTACCGTTGAAAAATCTTATGTTGCGGGATCTTTCACGGTCTCGGCGGAAAACAGCAATACTTTCGCAAGAAATCCCTCATGCGTGACGCTTACCGATTGCTATTACTTAAATGAATTGGGCGCAACACCCGAAGGTGCCGTCAAGAAAACGGCAGATGAATTCGCCTCGGGCGAGGTAGCGTACATTTTACAGCAGTTGAACGGCGATAACTTTGTTTGGGGGCAAAGGTCAAGTGAAGACGGTGCAACACCCATAATCACGCAAAACGAAGATTACAGAGTGTTGCCCGTAGTAGACGGTGATGCAACCGTAAACTATT
>CAYPAB010000090.1:0-3383 GCA_964408605.1 uncultured Eubacteriales bacterium | reverse complement strand
TTGCGTTTATTGTAGTACAGGTTTGGCTTGATATGACAATGCCACAGTATATGAATAAAATTACCGTTCTTATTGAAACACCGGGAAGTGCAATGAGCGAGGTTTGGAAAGCGGGAGGTATGATGCTTCTCTGCTCTTTGGGGAGCGTAGCGGCATCTGTTATAACCGCTGTTTTTGCGGCAAGGATAGGCAGTAATTTGAGTTTTACATTGCGTGAATGTTTGTTTAAAAAGGTACAAACCTTTTCTATGGAGGAAATCGGGAAATTTTCAACTGCAAGTCTTATTACCCGTTCTACAAACGATATTCAGCAGGTGCTTATGTTTATCGTAATGGGCTTGCAAATGCTTATTAAAGCACCTATAACCGCAATTTGGGCTATATGCAAAATTGCCGATCAACAATGGCAATGGTCACTCTCAACCGCCGTTGGTGTTGTGGCGGTTCTTACCATTGTCGGAATTTGCATCACTCTTGTTTTGCCCAAGGTTAAAAGAATGCAAAAACTCACCGATGACATTAACCGTGTTACCCGTGAAAACTTGAACGGCTTGCGAGTTGTAAGAGCTTATAACGCCGAAAGTTATCAGGAGGAAAAATTTGAAAAGGCTAATGAAGAATTAACTAAAACACAACTTTTCCAACAAAGAACGATGGCATTTATGATGCCGTCAATGCAGTTAGTCCAAAGCGGACTTATGCTTGCGGTTTATTGGATAGGCGCCGTGCTTATGAGCGGCACCGCAGACCGAATAGGTCTGTTCGGAAATATGATGGTATTCAGCCAATACGGAATAATGATTGTTATGTCGTTTATGATGCTCGTAATGCCCTTTATGATGTTGCCTCGTGCCTCGGTCGCCGCAAAGCGTATTAACGAAGTGCTTGACACCGAGCCTACTATTCACAACGGAAACTTGAGTTCCGGCAAAGAAGGTCTTGTCGGCGAAGTTGAATTTAAAAATGTATCTTTCCGGTATCCCGATGCCGAGGAATATGTAATTCACGATATTTCGTTTACGGCAAAAAAAGGCGAAACCGTTGCGTTTATAGGCTCAACAGGTTGCGGTAAAAGTACCGTTATCAATCTCGTTCCGCGTTTTTATGATGTTACCGAGGGCGAAGTGCTTGTGGACGGAGTTAATGTTAAAGATTATGACGAACACGCACTTCGCAATAAAATCGCTTATGTTTCACAAAAGGCAACTTTGTTTTCGGGCAGTATAAGTTCCAATATCGCTTACGGTGACAACGGCAAAGAGCCTGCAACCGCCGAAGAAATTGCCGAAGCGGTTGAAATTTCACAGGCAAAGGATTTTGTCGAAACCTTACCCGAAAAATATGACGGCTATGTAGCACAGGGCGGTACGAACTTTTCGGGAGGTCAAAAGCAAAGACTCTCCATTGCTCGTGCTGTTGCGAGAAAAGCGGAAATTCTTATTTTTGACGATTCTTTCTCTGCTCTTGACTACAAAACCGACCGTGTACTCAGAAAAACACTTGATGAAAAATGCGGAGATTCTACTCGCCTTATTGTAGCACAGCGTATCGGCACAATCCGTGATGCCGACAGAATTATTGTTTTGGATGACGGCAAGATGGTCGGTAACGGTACTCATAACGAACTTATGCAAAATTGCGAGGTTTACAAGCAAATTGCCTTGTCACAACTTTCAGAGGAGGAATTGGCGTAATGGAAAAGAAAGAATATGAATTCGGTCAGGCTAATCGCCGTCCTATGCGTCGAGGTCCCGGCGGTCCGGGTGGCAGAATGGGTGCCGGAGAAAAGCCCAAAGACCTTATCGGTACTTGGAAAAAACTTCTCGGCTACTGTAAAAAATATATTGCATTTATCGTTATTGCTCTGCTTTGTGCCGTAGGCGGTACCGTGCTCACTCTTATCGGCCCCGATAAATTATCGGAAATTACGAAGTATATTCAAGCGGGGCTTATAGCCGGCAATGTTGATTTGGATGCCGTAACAAAAGTGGCGTTAACACTCGTTTGCTTCTATGCGACAAGTTGGTTGCTTTCCGCTATGCAAAGTTTTATTATGGCAACAATTACGCAAAAGGTTTCAAAATCCATGCGCCGTGATATTTCGCATAAAATCAACAGACTTCCTATGTGGTATTACAACCGCACTTCCACAGGCGATGTACTTTCCCGTGTTACAAATGATGTTGACACCATAGGTCAGTCGCTTAACCAAAGCATAGGTTCCTTGATAACGCAAATCGTACTGTTTTTCGGCAGTCTTATTATGATGCTTAAAACCAACCGGTTGATGACACTTACCGCGGTTGTCGCAACAATTGTCGGTCTTGTTTTGATGCTCGCTATAATGAGCCGAAGCCAGAAATATTTTACCCGTCAGCAAAAGAATTTAGGCTTGCTTAACGGTCATGTTGAAGAAATTTATGCAGGTCACACCATTGTGAAAGCATATAACGGTGAGGCACAGGCAGAAAAAGAATTTGACCGCCTTAACAGTAATTTGCGTCAAAGCGGTTTTAAAGCACATTGCCTTTCGGGACTTATGATGCCGCTGATGACCTTTATCGGCAACTTTGCCTATGTTGCCGTTTGCATTGTCGGCGGAACACTTGCCATTAACGGCACTATCGGTATTGAAGTTATCGTTGCATTTATGCTTTATGTTCGCTACTTTACACAACCGCTTTCGCAAATTTCACAGTCAATGCAGTCGTTACAGTCTGCCGCCGCTGCGGGAGAGCGTGTATTCGAATTCTTGGAAGCAGAAGAAATGGAAGACGAAAGTGAAAAAACCGCAAAACTTCAAAATGATAAAGGCTCGGTTGAGTTTAAAAATGTAAAATTCGGATACGAGGACTCCGACAAAACCGTTATCAATAATTTCTCCGCTACCGCAAAAGCAGGGCAAAAAATTGCCATTGTAGGCCCCACCGGTGCCGGCAAAACCACAATGGTAAATCTTCTTATGCGTTTCCACGAAATACAAAGCGGTGAGATTCTTATTGACGGTGTTTCTACCAAGGATATCAGCCGTGAAAATGTACATGACCAATTTTGCATGGTCTTGCAAGATACTTGGCTTTTTGAAGGCACGGTAAAAGAAAATCTTATTTATTCAACGCCCGATGTTTCCGACGAAAAAATTCGTGAAGCTTGCAAGGCGGTGGGTCTTGATCATTTTATAAGAACACTGCCTCAAGGCTATGACACGGTTTTATCCGACCAAGTAAATCTTTCACAGGGACAAAAACAACAGTTGACAATTGCCCGTGCGATGATCGCCGACAAGCCGATGCTGATTTTGGATGAAGCAACCTCCAGCGTTGATACAAGAACCGAAATTCAAATTCAAAATGCTATGGATCAACTTATGCACGGCAGAACAT
>CAYPAB010000089.1:0-3694 GCA_964408605.1 uncultured Eubacteriales bacterium | reverse complement strand
GTACTGAGTCCAGTAAGATGTTGAAAGCGAATATCCCGAACCGCTTGTTTCGGCACTGTTTTCTTTATATGTGAGAATTTCTCTCGTATAACGAAAATTAAGAGAAAAATGTGTTTTTTCGGAATTATTTAAAGACATACCCGTATATTTCGACACTTCGTTCGGATACGGCTCAATGCCGAAAGAACGTGTGCAACGAATACTTGACAAAAAAGGTGCCGATTTAATGCTTTTCGGTTCGGACTGACCGTGGCATGCGCCGTCGTGGGATTTGAAAATGCCGGAAACATTGAATCCGACGCAAAGCGAAAAAGAAAAAATTCTGTATAAACACGCCGAAAAACTCAAAACAGGAGTTTTTCGGCGTGTTTTTAATAGCAGACGATACAATCATTCGGTTTTATTCGAACAGTAAATCCGACAGCACGGCAAAATCCCGCATCGTCATTTTTTCCGCTCTCACGGTTTTCGGAAGCCCCGCTTGTTCCAAAGATACGGCAACCGCATCTTTTTTTAATCCCAAGCCCGAACTTATCGAGTTTTCGGCGGTTTTTCTTCTTTGTGAAAACGCCGCTTTAACAAGTTTAAAGAAATTTTCTTCGCTTTTTATTTCAACGGGCGGAGCGTTTCGCACCGTCAGTTTTATTACTTCGCTGTCAACTTTCGGGGGCGGAAGAAACGAGTCACGGGGGACAAAGAAAAGTTTTTCGCTTTTTGCGTAATAAGATACGGCAACTGTCACTGCACCGCAGTCACGTGTGCCGACCTCGGCACAGAGCCTGTCCGCCGCTTCTTTTTGAACCATAACGGTCACGGATTTAATCGGGAGTTTGCTTTCCAAAAGAAGCATTATAACGGGCGACGTAATGTAATAAGGCAAATTGGCGCAAACGACGATATCCATACCGTTGCATTTTTCGGCAATAATTTCACCGAGATTTGCTTTCATAATATCACGGTTGATGATTTCGACATTGTCAAATTCGGCAAGAGTTTCGTTTAAAACGGGCAACAGGCGGTTGTCGACTTCAAAACTCAAAACTTTGCCCGCTCTTTTGGCGAGTTCCGCCGTAAGAACGCCGACACCGGGACCTATTTCGATGGCACAGGTGTTTTCGTTAAGATCCGCCGCTTCGGCCATTGCGGGGCAAACATCGGGATCGACAAGGAAGTTTTGACCCAGACCTTTATTGAATGTTACGCCGTGTTTTGACATAACCGATTTTATTGTGTTTATATCGGAAAGATTTTTCATTGATACCTCCGAAAAGTATTGAAAATGATTTTTAAGTAGGATATATTATGTATATCAAGTAATGCAATTATATATTTTAGCGAAAAATATGTCAACTCTATAAAACGGAGGTTAAAAAATGAAAACGATTAAAGATGCTTATTTCATCAAACAGGATGCCGATTTCGGTGAAGTAAGACCGGTATTCAACAAAGTTGTGTGGGTCGACAAGCCGATTTTAAAAGCCACGTTGTGCTGCTCCGCCTTGGGTTATTACGAGGCATATCTTAACGGCTCACGGGTGGGAAAATTCGTTTTTGCCCCCGGCTGGACAAGTTTCGGTGTGCGTGTTCAGTATCAGGAATACGACGTTACCCCTCTTATGGAGGAATGCAACACGCTCGATATCGCTCTCGGCAACGGCAGACGTTATCACGGCAATCCGCATGAGCATTACGAAAGCATAACCGATAAAGACGATGCCTTAATAGCGTCGCTTTTGATTGAATACACCGACGGTACGGAGGAATTTATTCCTACCGATTCCTCGTGGGAGTGCAGTAAAAGTAATATTCTTTATTCGCATGTTTACCACGGCGAAACCGTTGATTTTAATGCCGATACCGATAAAAAATATCCGGTAAAGGAACTTACCGACATAAGCACCGAAATTCTTATTCCGACCGAGGGCGAGGAAGTGCGTGAAAAGGCACGTTTGAGCGTTGTTGAAGTTATCACAACGCCGAAAGGCGAAACCGTGTTGGATTTCGGTCAGAATTTGACCGGTTATGTTGAGTGGGTCGTTCCCGCAAAAAAAGGCGCCGAATTTAAAATGTATCACGCCGAAACTCTCGATCGTGACGGGAATTTTTATACCGCAAATATGCGTGAGGCAAAACTTGAAATAAAAGTTATTTCCGACGGAAAAGAACATACTTACAAACCGCATTTTACATATCAGGGCTTCCGTTATGTGAAACTTGAGGGATTTGACGGCATCGACATCGATCCCGATGATTTCACCGCAATTGTTGTTTTTTCGGATATGAAACGTACGGGGTACTTTGCCTGCGGTCATGACCTCGTTCAGCAACTTTACGAAAACACCGTTTGGGGTCAACGCGGTAATTTCCTCGATATACCGACCGACTGCAATCAGCGTGACGAACGCTTGGGTTGGACGGGCGATGCGCAGATTTTCGCACGCACAGCATCAACGCATTACAGAACAAAAAAATTCTTCAAAAAGTGGTTGCATGACCTTGCCGCCGATCAGCATGCAGACGGCTCCGTTACCGACGTTGTGCCCGCAGTGGGCGACGGTTCGGGTTCCGGTGCGACGGCATGGGCTGATGCGGGAGTTATCGTTCCGTATTGGGTTTACAGGGTTTTCGGTGATACCGAGGTTATCAAAGACCAGTTTGATTCGATGAAAAAATGGATAGGATTTATGGAATCAAACGGCAGTGAACACGGCGTTTTCGACAAGTGGGAGCATCATTACGGCGACTGGCTCTCGCTTGATGCCGGCAACGAGGCGGTAGTCGGAAAAACCGACAAAAATCTTATCGGTACGGCGTATCTCGCATATTGCACGGGGTTGTTTTCGGAAATGGGCAAAGCCATAGGCGAAGATATGAGTTATTACGACGAACTGCACGAAGCGGCGGTTAAAGCGTACAGAAAAAAATATCTTAACACCGGAAAGCCCGAACACGAAACACAAACAGCAAATGTGCTTGCGATTTATTTTGACCTCACCGACGACATTCGGCGTGAGGGTGCAAAACTTGTCGAGGATATTGAAAATTGCGGGCATCTTAAAACAGGTTTTGTCGGCACACCTTATCTTCTTCACGCACTCACAAAAATCGGAAGAAGCGATATCGCATACAAACTGTTGCTTAAAGAAAGTTTCCCGTCGTGGCTGTTCCCCGTGACAAGAGGTGCCACAACCGTTTGGGAAAGATGGGACGGAATGAAGGAAGACGGCTCTTTTGCCACCCCCGATATGAATTCGTTTAATCATTACGCATACGGTGCGGTGAGCGATTGGCTCTATTCGTCGGTAGCGGGTATCGACAGCGACCCCTCCGAGCCGGGATATAAACATATAATTTTCAAACCGTTGCCGAATAAAGAGTTGGGATATGCGAAAGCACGTATCCTTACCGATAACGGCGAAATCATTTCATCGTGGGAATATACGGGCAACGGCAACGAGTGTGCGTTTTCGTTTACCGTGCCCGCCGGTTCACACGCAACGCTCTATCTTGACGATGAAGAATATGAGTTCGAAAGCGGTACATATAACACGGTGTTTGAATACAATCAGTAAGATTTAAGAAAACATATTCATACCTAAATACAAAAAGCAGGTCGGGAAAATAATCCCGAACCTGCTTTTTTCCTTGTACTTGCAAAAAATCGAATTTTCAAAACTGCTTGCACCTAAAATTT
>CAYPAB010000088.1:0-3699 GCA_964408605.1 uncultured Eubacteriales bacterium | reverse complement strand
AGTATTTTAATCATCCTCAAAAGCTCCAATCTATGCGAAATTATACCAAGATATGCCAAACTTGGCTTAAAATCCAGAACATTCGACAGTGTTCATCATCTCTGTCAGATGGCATATGATGGCGTACTGTGGCATATCTTTCCTAGCAATGGTAGTAGAAAGAGTAGTAAAACCAAGAATGAGTATATCATACCGGAGCTCAATTTACTACTTGTCCTTCTAAAATTTCACGGAATTCCCATGGCAGAAAATTGGGGAAGCTCTGAATAAATTGGCAAGAACTGGCAGCGAGAGATTTTGTTCCAGATGAAAACTTGAAAAAGTCAGAAATACTGGATGTATTTTGGCTTTTTCAAACTGCACAGCTGGGGCAAAAGATCCGTTGATCAGCCGCAGACGATTTGTTCAGAGTTTCCCTAGATCAGATGCAAAGTGTCTGTGAGCGTATTGTCTTATTGACCGAGAAACGGAATGTTGACGAGGTATTCCTGCGCCGGAATCTGGAAGAAGTTGCGCCACTTATGACTACCAATGGGGAAAAGGTTATTCTGGTTCAGACCCCTGAAGCTTTACGAATCACGCAGCTTCTCAGGCAATTCCACGGAAATCGTGAGCAGGTAGCTTAAGAATTGGGTATCAGCAAAACGACCTTATGGCGTTACATGAAAAAAACAATATTTCACCGGATTATACATAAGAAAGCCCGGGAGAAAGCAGTATTCCAGATGCTTCTCCCGAGTTTTTGTCGTTATTCACTTTCAATCAACAGCACAGCCACATCATTTACATTGGTACCGGTAGGACCGGTATAAATGAGGCCTTTGGAGCATTCCAAGGCGCGAAAGGCGTCATTTTGCTGGAGAACCTGGTAGATGGATATCTGTTGGTCTTCCAATGTTTTTCGGGTATCTCCATCAACATAGCCCCCGGCGGCCTCAGTAGGGCCATCTGTACCATCACTACCTATGGAGAAAACGCACGCGTTCAGACCTGCTAAGCCTTCTGCGGCAGCTAAAGCCAGTTCCTGATTCCGACCACCTTTCCCACACCCGATCAGATGCACAACAGTTTCACCACCAGCAAGATACGCAAGCCTCCGGCCTCTGTGGGCCTGCGTTTTGGCAATGGAGGCCAGGAAACTACCCGCATGCCGGGCTTCACAGCATAGCTGATCTGTTAGCAGCACCGGTGTATAGCCAAGCTCACGACACTTTTTTTCGGCGGCAGCGCAAAGTTCCCGGACAGATCCGGTGACCTGAGTGGTCACATTGTTTAGTATCTTAGGAGTTTCCTGATTCAGCAGGGTCATTGCTTGCTCGCTGAGTTTCAGACTATACTTGTTCACTATCTCCAGTGCCTGCTGGCAGGTGCTGGAATCGGGGCAGGCTGGGCCAGAGGCAATCATGTCCAAGGGATCTCCCAGAATGTCGCTGAGGACAATGCAGAATACCTGTGCCGGAGCGCAATGCAGGGCAAACCGCCCACCTTTGACCCCGGATAAGCGTTTCCGAAGGGTATTCATTTCTACAATGTCCGCACCGCAGGCCAGAAGCTGCTTCGTAATGTCCTGCAGTTCCTGGGCAGGAACCAGAGGATCCTCAAACAGAGCAGATCCGCCACCGGACAAAAGGAAAATCACAGAGTCCTTCTGAGTCAACCCAGTTACCAGTTCCAGCGCTTTCCGGGTACCTGAGAAGCTTCCTGCGTCCGGAACCGGATGACCACCCTCATAGCAAGTCACGCCGGGAATTTCTCCCAAAATATGATTGTGTTTGGTGATTACTACGCCACCATCGATATGATCAAGTACCTTACAGGCGGCGTTGGCCATTCGCCAACCAGCTTTTCCGGCTGCTACCAGCAAAGTCCGCCCACCCCGGGGAGTGAAATTTTTCAGTGCTCTGGAAACTGCTTCGTCCGGCATCACTGCCGCAATGGAGGCGGTGATAATTGCGTCGGCATGGGCACGCAGTCGTTCATTCATAAAAATGTTCCTTTCCGATAATCCGATACAGGAAACTACCTTAGCGCACCAGGCAGGGCTTCTTGTTATCGAACTTCCAGCCCGGGATCAGGTACTGCATACCTATGGCATCGTTACGGGCACCCAGGCAATTATCCAGATATAACTTATTGGCCTTCAGCCTTTTCGGGGGTTAGGGCCTCTTCGTGACGCAGGCAATACCAGTCGCAGTCAGAATCAGGCTCTTCTTCATAGGGAAGATCCGTTTTCTTCCGGTCGCCGATGTAGAACAGATAGCTGAGGAAACGGACCTTTTCCCGCTGAATACCGTCACCCATGAGCGCCGCGGCAGGGACATCCAGGAACTTGCCCAACAGGTCCAGTAACGTTCATACATTTATTCTGTGTGTTCAACGGCATGTTCGGTCTGACCGAGATGAAAGATCAACTTCGATGTAAGAGTGCCGCATCCATGATCATGGCCGCGGTTAGCATTGGGGAGCTGCTGCTTTGCAGCATAATCCTGTAAGTCACTTTTTGCCTGGGATGCTGTCCTTACAGAGGCCATCCCAGGCACTTTCATCAAAGGAGGTATTTATTCATGGCTGTTCATGTTGTCAATGAGGCCAAGCGTTGCCTGCACTGCAAAAAACCCATGTGTCGCCAGGGATGCCCCATTGGCACCAATATTCCCGAAGTAATTGCACTGTTGCAATAGCGTAATTATTGCAATCAGCCAAGGGGCACAGAATTGAATTGTCAGCACTACCAGCGGTCTGGAAATGAGCAGTCATGGTTCTGGCCACCAATGCCCATGGCCTGACAACCAGGGAGGGCGTTTTTGCAAGTGGTGACGTGGTTTTAGGTGCCCGTACAGTGGTAGAAGCCGTTTGCTTCTCCAAGCAGGTGGCCGACGAAATGGATTCCTTCCTTCGCTTGAAGCAGAAGGATACTGGGGGCAAAAAAGCTGACGATATTTCCCCGTAGAAAAGCCACCACTCCCACGCAATCAGGCAATTGGGAGCACGTCATTCCCAATGAAAGACTTTACTGCAGAATTTGATTTTTCTGAACTGTATTGCGCTAAAGTTATGCGTTCGGCCAGTAGAAAATGAAGTGAATAGATGGGTGGACTCAGGTTAGCAGGATTGCTTCTACCAGCCTGATCCCTTTCTCTATACCAAGTCAACCTGCACTCCAACCTACACCCCATTCTTAAACTGGAACGCCAGCCGCTCGTCAGCATACACCGTCACATAGTCAATTGCCGTATCCCACAGCGCCCTAACAATTTTAAGTATCAATATGTCCAAATGCGTTCGTTTGCCGCAAAAACACGTTTTGATTGAAGTGGTGCCGTGGCAGACAAGACAAATTTTTACCATATTTCTTGCTCCTGCTCATCTGTTGCAGAAACGGGCCGACTATGATGACTGCATTATACCATAGAATCCCCCCTGAATCTACACAAAAAAACATTTTGGCTTTGGAGATCGTCCCCTGTCCGCTGAAAATGACACTTGCTTTTTTTTCATTCCTGGTGTAGCATAAAGATAGACTCTTTATAAAAGCAGGAAAGGAATGGAATCTCATGCGTACAGAGCCTGCCAACAATATGGATGTGAAGCGGCGAAACCGCAGCAATACCCTGCGGTGCCTGCTGCAATGCGAAAAAATCTCCCAGCCGGAGCTTGCCCAGAAGCTGAATCTCAGCTGGCCCACGGTGCTGCAAAATG
>CAYPAB010000087.1:0-4107 GCA_964408605.1 uncultured Eubacteriales bacterium | reverse complement strand
TGACGGAAGCCTAACGCAATACGCCTAAAATTTAATCTTTCGGCGTATCAATGCGGAGGTACGACGAGTAGAGAGTTTTGTTCGTAGCATAAAACATTTATTGTTTATATTTGTTGGTTTTTAAAATCAGTTAAGGGGTTCTTACAGTTATGTTTCCTGTAAAAACCCCTTTCGTATTATACTGTTTTATGCGGTCTGCTTTTTTAACATCACCGTTAAATATCAAAAATCGGTTGCCTCTTTAAGTGCCTCTTTAATTAAGCAATGACCCGCCGCTGTCGGATGAACGCCGTCACGAAGCCAATACTGTGTGTCGCCATCGCTTGCGACTTCGTCGAATTTGCCCTGCAACGGAACAAATTTGAGATTGAATTTTTCCGCAACACGTTTTGCGACCGCAGCACGTTTTTCGACCTCCGAACGGAAAACGCTCCATTCTTCGGCTGTTGCGGGGCCGTTGAGAACAAACGGTTCCAAAATAATAATTTTAAGTTCGGGAAGTTCGGCGAGCAATTCTTCAACAAGCATCGAATATATTTTTTCGAATTTTTCGGCACAAACGCCGTTGCCGTCAGCCAACTCGTGCCAAACATCGTTGACACCGATAAGCAAACTCATATAATCGGGTTTCAAATTTATGATATCTTTTTTCATTCGTGCGTAAACATCAACGATTCTGTTACCGCTTATGCCTTTGTTTATAAATTCAAACTCGTGCGGTCTGTTTTTAAGCACGTCGGCGGCGAACAAATTGGGGTAACCGTAGCCGAAATTCGCCTCATCTTCACGCATACGGTCGGCATCTGTTATGGAATCGCCCTGAAACAAAAACTTAATCATTTTAAATCACCTTTATTTTTAATTTTTTATTATTGCCAATAGCGTAAATAAATGGTACAATCATTTATTGTAGCCGTTGTAATTCGACTCCGGTGCTTCAACGCACGGGCATTCGATTGAATCGACTATTTTTTCGGGTGCCGCCCAGCGCACGGCGTTATTGATTATACGTTGCACTTCGGGGATATAATATGTGGGATTGGATTCGTGCCCCGGTTGGAAATAGAAAACCTTGCCGAGCCCCCTGTTCCAACAGTTGCCCGCACGGAAAACCTCACCGCCTTTAAACCAACCGATAAACACGGTTTCATCCGGTGTCGGCACGTCAAAACGCTCGCCGTACATTTCCTCAACGGGGATATCTATGCTTTCGGGCACACCGACGGCTATCGGGTGCGACGGATTTATGCACCACAGTCTTTCACGGTCACCGTCACGCCATTTTAACGAACAAGTTGTTCCCATAAGGCGTTTGAACGGTTTTGAAAAATGAGCCGAATGAAGCGCTATAAATCCCATTCCGCACATTACCCTGTTATAAATTCGCTCAACGAGTTCATCGGGAACGCACTCATGTGCCATGTGACCCCACCATATAAGAACATCGGTACTTTCGAGAACATCTTCGGGAAGTCCGTTTTCGGGATCGTCGAGCGTTGCCGTTCTGACATTGAGCGAACCGTCTTTTTTCAAAAAGTCCGCAATGCAGTTGTGAATCCCGTTCGGATAGACTTCGGCGACTTCCGCACTTTCTTTTTCGTGACGGCCTTCGTTCCAAATTGTAACGTTTATCATAATTTGCACCCTTTCGTTTTTCGCCTTTTTAATATAATATAACACAGCGACTTATTTTTCAAGTGATATGAAACGTCTTTTTGAACGAAAGTTTTTAAAGATTTTTATACAAAATGTGAGTTCGTAACCATCCTCACAATAATAAAAACTACGGAGTGATATAATGAAACAAAAAAACAAAATAAAAGGTACCGCATTTGCCGCGGTAACAGCGTCACTGTATGTTGTTTTGACATACCTCGCAGCCGTTCTCGGTCTTTCCGGAGGTGCTGTTCAAATCAGGTTTTCCGAAGCATTGACTGTTTTGCCCGTATTTACACCGTGCGCCATACCCGGACTTTTCGTCGGTTGCCTGCTCGCAAACATTCTCACGGGCTGTGCTTTTTGGGATATTGTTTTCGGAAGTTTGGCAACGCTCGTCGGTGCTGTCGGAACATACTGTTTAAGGCGATATAAGATTTTGCCGTTTATCCCTCCCGTTCTTGCAAACGCACTTACCGTTCCGCCTATCCTTATGTATGTTTACGTTGTAAACGGCACTTTGCCGTATTTCTTTTTTACGGTGCTTTGCGGCGAACTTATTTCCTGCTGTCTTTTGGGCGGTATTCTCAAAAAGAGTTTTGATAAAATAAGATTATCACAATATTTTTAATTAAATTTCCGTTCGGGGTTTATTTTTGTACTTAAATGGAGTATAATTCAATTAGTTGATTTTGAAAGGACTCTTTTCATGAACATAGATCAAGCAATTAAATCAGCAAAAAGAATTCATTTTATCGGAATCGGCGGCAGCGGTATGTGTCCTCTTGCCGAAATACTTCACGACAAAGGTTATTACCTTACGGGTTCCGACAATAACGAAACAGACACGTTAAAACGCATCCGCAATTTGGGTATTCCCGTTGTTTTGGGTCAAAAAGCGGAAAATGTCGACGGAGCGGATATGGTCGTTTTCACGGCGGCACTTCTGCCCGATAATCCGGAACTTGTTGCGGCGAGGGAAAAAGGAATCCCCACGTTTGAACGCAGCAAACTTTTCGGGTATTTCACACGTGAATACAAAAACTGCATCGGTGTTTGCGGTACACACGGCAAAACTACAGTTACATCAATGCTGACCCACATTCTCATTGAAAACGGCTTTGATCCTTCTGCGGTAATCGGCGGTAAACTGCCCCTCACCGGTACAAACGGCAGGGTCGGTAAAAGCGATATCCTCGTTTGTGAGGCTTGCGAATACAAGGACACGTTTTTGGATTTAAGCCCGAATGTCAGCGTCATCCTCAATGTTGACAGGGATCATATGGAATACTTCAAGACGCTCGAAAATCTTGAAGCGTCTTTCAGAAAATTTGCCGATATGTCGGATTGCGTTATTTATAACGGCGACGATCAAAACACTCTCGACAGTCTTAAAGGTGTTACCGGCAAAAAAATGATTTCTTTCGGCAGAAGTGACTCCTGCGACTACGTCGCCAAAGATATCGATTGGAAAAACGGTGCATTCCCCTGCTTTGATGTTTACACCAAAGGCGAAAAACTCGGAAGGATCGAACTCAGCGTTCCCGGTGAACATAATGTTCTCAACGCTATGGCCGCTCTTTGTACGGCGATGTATTGCGGTGCCGATTTCGAACAGTGCAAAATCAGTATAGCGACCTTCAAAGGTGCCGGCAGACGTTTTGAATATCTCGGTTCATACAACGGCGCCGATATTGTTGACGATTACGCTCATCACCCCGCCGAACTCGAAGTTACACTTTCCGCCGCAAAAAAGATGGGATACAAACGTGTTTGGGCTGTTTTTCAACCGTTCACGTTCAGCCGAACAAAACTCCATCTTGACGCATTTGCAAAGGCACTTTCCATTGCCGACAAAGTTGTTATGACGGAAATTATGGGTTCCCGTGAAATCAACACTTACGGCATCACCACGCAAGACCTTGCGGATGAAATTCCCGACAGTGTTTGGTTTGATACATTCAGAAAAGTTTGCGATTACCTGAAGGATAACATTACCGAAGGCGATTTGGTTCTCACTCTCGGTTGCGGTGATGTTTACAAAATAGCAAAAATGGTTTTGGGTAAAGACTGAATATAAAATAAATAAACAATAAAACAGAGACTGTAAAAAACTCACACAAGTTTTTTGCGGTCTCTGTTTTTAAGGAGTGGGAAAATTTCAGAACTGAAAAATTAAACAGACGGTGTAAATAACTCTACACCGTCTGTTGCTGTAATTATAAGATGTTATCTCAGACTAATTCAAGAATGCACATCTCGGCAGCGTCACCGCGACGAGCTTCAGTCTTGATTATACGGCAATAACCGCCGTTAACGTCTTTATACTTGGGAGCGATCTCGTCAAAAAGTTTTTTAACGACATCTTCCTTAGTAATATATGCCAAAGCCTGTCTCTTATTGTGGAGACTGTCGACTTTTGCGAGGGTGATCATCTTTTCAGCCATAGCG
>CAYPAB010000086.1:0-4155 GCA_964408605.1 uncultured Eubacteriales bacterium | reverse complement strand
CATTGTTGATAATACACCGCAAAATGTAAAAATTAAAATGTTTAAGGTGTTGAATGATGACGGATTGGCACCGACATCAATGATTGCAAGCGGTATCTTGGAGGCTGTTGAAAGAAATGTTGATGTTATCAGCATCAGTTTAGGATATTTTGATGAATCCGGTTTGACGGCTGAAGCTGTCAGGAGAGCGTATTCCTGCAATATACCTATGTTTGCATGCGTGTCAAACGACAGTATGGTAAATGATACTGTTGTGCCTGCCAATGTAACGGAATGTATTGCCGTAACATCTTCCGACATAAATGGTTTAATTTCCGAATGGACAACATGGACTTATAAGACAGATGTTGCCGCACCGGGAGAAGATGTTGCCGTTGCTACGATGCAAGATAAATATGACATTTGGTCGGGAACTTCGTTTGCAACCCCTTGTGCTGCTTCTTTAGGAGCAATTTTAAAGTCGGTTTATCCGAATATAACAGTTGATGAAATAGATGAACGAATAAAGAAAACGGCGTTTGCAATTAAAGAATTTTGCGGATATACATCTGCGCAGGGACAGCATTTGGATGATGTCTATACAATTTTTCAAGGCGCAGGTATGGTTCAGTTTTGCAATGCATTAGGCATTGATAAACTTGCCGCTGTACAAACCAATTTGGAAGATAAAACATATATCGGTGCGCAGTTATGCTCTATGCAATGCACAGATAAAAATGCCATAATTCTATATACAACCGACGGTACTTATCCCACATTAGAAAATGCCATTGAATACACTGCGCCGTTTGAAGTTACAAAGCGAACCCGTATTCGTTCCGTGGCATATTACCCGGATACGGAGTATTACAGTGATGAAATTGACATAACGCCACGCATCCACTACATTGATGATGAGTCGTGTTTTGAAATTAACCAAGACGGAGTAATTACAAAATACAAGGGAACAATACAATGCCTGTATGTTCCCGAAACTATAAACGGTATTTCCTTGACCGGCTTTGAATCGGGTGTTTTTAATAACAATCGAATTATTGAATTGACTTTGCCGAAAACAATAAAAGAAATTCCCGAAAATGCTTTTTCTAACAATACTGCATTGGAATATATATCCGCCGAAGGTGTTACCGTTGTTTGCGACTCAGCTTTTTTCCATTCAAATTTACGGTATGCCGAACTGCCAAATGCAAAAGAACTCGGTGAATTATCCTTTGCACGTATCAAAACTTTTCTCAAAGGTGATTTTTCTTCCGTAGAAAAAATAAACACCAGAGCTTTTCAATATTCATCAATTTTATATTTTGACGGACCGAATGTAACGGAAATTTGCAGTGAAGCTTTTAGAATGTGTTCACGCCTTCTTTGGGCTAATTTCCCCGTATGTAAAACATTAACGAACAGTGGCGTATATCCAAACGGTATTTTTTACAACTGCCATATGTTGCTTCAACTTGAAATGCCGTTGATAGAATACATACCAAAACGAACATTTTACGAATGCCAATTAAAGGAAGCGAATTTCCCGTTCGTAACCCAAATGGATGAACGTGCATTATGTTGCGCAAATTTGGAGTATATCTATATGCCGTCTCTTTTATCTGTTCCTAACGACGCTTTTGGAGGAACTGATTCGGATGACAGTTCTAATCCGCGCATATGTATTTTGGATAATGCGGTAGATATCGGAGAAAATGCTTTCGGCGAAAGTGCAACCTCACGGGCGGAGTTTTCACATTTGGAGATTGCCAAAAGCTTGCCGCATACCGATTCGAAAACATCGTGTATCATTACACTACCATCAACATTCAAAGAATGTACGGAAAACACTGTCAGAAGAAATTACAAGGTATACGGAACAAAAGGAACATATGCGGAGCAGTGGGCGAATGAAAACGAGCACGAATTTATTGAGATTTCGCAGGAAACCGCAATTTTGCAAGATGTTCCCATGGAATACACCGATGAAACGCAAGTTCTTTCTCCCGATGTGATTGGATTTAACCGTACATATCAGTGGTACGGCAGTTTTACAGCAGACAATACCGCAGGCGAACCTATCGAGAATGCAACCGAAAAGGACTTTGACCCTGCCGAATATCCTGCTTATCCCTACTATTATTGCGTAGTCACCAGCACGGATGTAGACTTCGATCCCGTTGAAATCCGTACAGGCGTGACGGCAAACAAAGTGGCTTCAGCGGATTATTCCGCCTACAACGCCGTAGTCGAGAAAGCAAAGGCTATTGACCGTAGCAAATATAACGATTTAACAGCACTCGATGAAGCCTTGGCGGTTGATGTATCGGGTAAAAATATCACCGAACAGACTGAAGTGGATTTACAAACGCAAGAAATTCTGAATGCAATTAACAGTTTGAAAGAAAAAGAAATCCCAATCGCACCGGCTGAACCGACTGAACCTCAAGAACCGTCTTCTGTTCCAATAAAACCGGAAAATCCCGAAATACCCGATACAGGCACAAAAAGCGTGTTTTTTATCGTTTTTATATTTCTTGCCTTTGTATTATGGTTGTCCTTGCTATGTATATAAGAAAAATACTAATAAATAATAAGAGGTGTGTTTATGTCAACAAATTTTTTGGATATCAGAGGTAAAATTGCCGATTTACAGGATATTCTACATGAATAATATGAAGAAGAACTTTCCAAAGCAGAAAGAGAAAATGATATTGCAAAGATAAGGCGATTAAAACGGTTGCTTGAAGAGACAGAATACAAAATTGATGGAATGCGCAATTCACCGTACTATAACGGCTAAATCATAAATATGCGTGGTTATATATTTTTCTGTTATAATATATTTTCAAGTGAGTGGAACACTTTCTCATTTCATCATAACAGGTAGCACTTGCCGTCGAGAAGGCATAGTTTTTACTCGATAGCAGGTGCTTATTTTATCTTTTTGTGTTTTGCAAAGAAAGTAATATAGACTTCTTTTTTACCCTTTTCTATCATACTCATGCAGTTTCAAAAAATATCTACGTGGAATATAAGTTCCTTTTAGTTTAAGTTTAACGAATTTCATTTGCTTTGAATATTTGTCCTAAATTAAACCAACTCACAAATAAATTTGAAATTTATGCTCTTTTCTTGTTCAGAAAGTATAATCAGGTTGTGTGTATTGCTGACCATGATTCCTATCGCATAGTCGGGAAATATCAAAAAAGTATAGAGGCTCTTTATTTATACGCTTTGTCAATATTTGCAGAAATGAGGAAAGCAATGGGTGATATTTCTAAAAACGGATTAAAATCCTCAGTTTTGAAATTTTATTCATCATTTTCCAAAGAAAATAAAATACAAGTAAAGGATTAGCTTGTAACAGAAGGATGCCGTAATCTTATCGAGAAAATATTTTGTTTTTTGCTTCTGCTACATTCGCTATTATTATTTATTACTTATCTCCTGTTGATACGATGGAAAATCCATTATCAGTTGAAGAAAAAACAATGTATCGAAAAATTAGCAGAATTACCATTTTGATAATGATTTCATTTATTAGTTTTGCATATGTTGCGAAATTTAATTTATTAGTTATTCCCGGTTGTATAAGTATAGTTTTAGAAGGTGTTTTACTCATTGCCGGAAAAATCAAAAATTCCAAAAGAAAGATTGATGTTGGATAAAAATCTATTTGGAATTTATTTAATACAAAAACGGCAAGAGAAAGGTTTTACCTTACGAGAACCGGCTTCTTTAGTGAATATTTCACACACATATTTGTTCAATATTGAGAATAGTTTTTAGTCTCCATCTAATGATAAACTTTTATAAGAATTAGACGAGGGAAGGTATGCCGTATTTCTTCAAAAGCAACGGCAGTGGGATAGGTTAAAATCGTGGCATTGTCTTTGCGAGCATTGGATTTGTTGCAACAAATCCGCTCGTCAGCAGAAAAGAGGTGAAAAAATTGCCGAGAAAAAGACAACACTGATACGCTTTTTATCTTGATGATATGGAAAATGAAATGCTTTTAAGCCAAACAAAAGAATATAACATCAGCGTTTCAAAGTTCATAAAAATTTCTTGAAAAAAGCATTAAAAAATCTGTTGCAAGAACAAAAGAGCGTGCATTGATGAATCTTTTGAAATAGCCAGTCTGTTCATTGACGGAATATGTGTATCATATAGTTC
>CAYPAB010000085.1:0-4190 GCA_964408605.1 uncultured Eubacteriales bacterium | reverse complement strand
TATAGAAATTTTAGGTGCAAGCAGTTTTGAAAATTCGATTTTTTGCAAGTACAAGGAAAAAAGTTTCGTAATACTGCCGTATTGCGAGGCTTTTTGACGACGTAATTGCGGAAAATAGTTTTTCAAAACCGTATCGGGTTCGTTAAGTATCCGACAAACGGTTTGAGTTGATTTGCGTTCTCATCAATTTGGGCAAATAAAAATTGACTTTTTTCACTTATACTGATAAACTGTCTTTGTAGATATCAAAAAAAGGAGAGATCTTATGAATTTTATCGCATTAAATTCCGCCGACGGGTCATTTCGCAACGACACGTTTATGATTTGCGTAGCGCTCGGCGTTGTGGCATTCGTTATTATTCAATCTTTGTTTTTCATCAAAAAAGCCTGGAGCAGAGCGAAAGAGCTCGGCATCAAAAAAGAGACTTTAAAAAGCACCGTAACCTCAAGCGCAGTGTTCACCATAGCACCCGCACTCGCTATTCTCGCAACGGTTTTTGTTCTTCAAAAGGCTCTCGGTTATGTTCTTCCCTGGATAAGGCTTTCCGTAATAGGCAACCTCGCTTATGAATCAACAGCGGCAAGTTCCGTTCTCGGCGGCAACCTCGGTCAAGAGGTCACCGACCCCGCACAGTTCGGCGCAATCGCTTGGGTTATGACAATCGGCAGTTCGTTGCCACTCTTTTTGCTTCCGTTCCTTTGCAAAAAAATACACAAAAAAATCGGCGGTGCAATGAACAATTCCGACTCAACAATCGGCAAACTCGGTGACTACATATCAGCCGCCGCTTTCATCGGTATCGTTGCCGCATTCGTCGCACAGTCAATTATGGGTATGAAAGAAGATTCTCCCGAAAGCAGTGCCGGTTTTCTTTCCGTTGCAACTCTCATTTGTGCGATAGTTATATATCTGTTACTTGAACTCGTCGCCAAAAAGTTCAAACTTGTAAAATTCGAACCGTTTATTATGCCCATTGCCATGTTCGGTGCAATGGCGATGGCGGTGCTTTTCACAAAAGTCTTGCCGTCTGAAATTGTATACTACACTTGGCCCTGGTTTAATTATAAAGTTTAAGGAGGTTGTGCGAAATGAAAAAATCTTATATTGATAAAGCCCATACCTGGGGCAGAATTTGGGACGTTGCCGCAATACTTGTTCTTTTCGGCGTTCCCGTTTTAATATGCCTGCATAACGGTGCTTGGCCGAAACTCAGCGACATTTTCAACCAAAACATTGTCGGCGTTCTTGCGATTTATTGGATTTCCGCAGTTGTTGAAGTCATCACATATACGCCCATGCTCGGTGCCGGCGGAACATACCTCAGTTTTGTTACCGGTAACATCACAAACCTCAAACTCCCCTGCGGTCTGAACGCAATGAATTCCGCAAAAGTCAAAGCAACTTCCGAAGAAGGCGAAGTTATTTCGACCATTTCAATCGGTGTTTCGGCTATCACAACAACCGTTATAATAGCCGTCGGTGTTCTTGCATTCGGCGATAAAGTCGGTCAACTTATGGCAGACGGCTCGGCATTGGCGCCCGCATTCAATCAAGTAACAACGGCACTTTTCGGTGCGCTTCTCGCTTCGTATCTCGGCAAATATTGGAAACTTACCGTTTTGCCCATCGTTGTCGGTTGCATTGTTCTTTATTTTGTTCCCACCCTCGGTGCGGGCACACTTCTTTTCGCAACAATCATCGTCAGCGTAGCAAGTGTTTTCGTATTTTCAAAACTCGGCATATTGGAAAAGAAAAGCAAATAATTTCATAATGTTCTTTTAAAAAAGCGGATAGAAAAAAGCCCCGTAATACTAACGTATTGCGAGGCTTTTTGACGATGTAATTGCGGAAAACGGTTTTTTAAAACCGTGTTGCGTTAGTTCTCGTTTTATGTGGTCTGCACTTTTTTTACATCCGTTTTCAAGTATTTTTCGGCTTTAAGAATCATCACCTGTGTTTTCGAATCTTTAATTTCGCCGTTCATTACCATTTCCGATGCTTTTTCAAGCGGTATTTTCACCGTGTTTATAAATTCATCTTCATCAAGATGCTGTTCCCCCTGCGACAAATCCGTGGCAAGATACATATAAATCACTTCGTCTATGAGTGCGGGTGTCGTGTAAAGTTCGCCCATAGGGACAATATTTTTTGCACTTAATCCCGTTTCCTCCGAAAGTTCCCTGAGTGCCGCCTCCAAATGATCTTCGCCTTTTTCGAGTTTGCCCGCGGGGATTTCCAGAGTCACTTTGTTAAACGCATATCTGAACTGATTGACAAACACAACTTCGCCGTTATCGGTAACGGGAATAACACAAACGGCGCCGGGGTGACGAATTACCTCTCGCACACCGTTTTTGCCGTTGGGAAGAAGAACGTCGTCTTTGTAAAGATGTATTGCGACACCGTCGAAAATCTCCGTAGATGACAACTTTTTTTCAGTAAGTTCCATAACAAAACCACCCTTTATGCTTTAGTTAAATGCGTCAACAAGACCGCAAAGAACGACTCTGTCGGCGGAATTTACAATTCCGTCACCGTTAAAATCGAGTTTTTCTTTTTCGGTCAAGTCACCGTTATTGATTTTTCCGGTAAATTCAAACAAATCAAGCACATCAACCGCAAAATCGCCGTTGAGGTCACCGGGTATTCCCTCAAAAAGTTTGTACTCCGAACCCAACACCGAATTGACAAGTTGAACATAGTCACGAACGGTAACGTCTCCGTCAAGGTCATAATCCGCACTTTTCATCCCCGAAAAGCCGAGGTCACCGAAACCGTTTATACAGCGTTCCGCCGAAACAACATCAAGCACGTCGCACACGCTGTCACCGTTCACATCACCTTTAACGCACAGCGTAAATGTTGACGAATTTTCGCCGTTTTTCAATGTTATGAGCGTACCCGTGCCCAAATACCCCTCGGCACATGACGGAACAACGTCAATATCCGCCGTGCATACAAAAAGAGATGCGACATCATCGACAAAGAACATATCGGTATATAAAATCTCGGTGCCGAAATCCACAGTCACCCTGTCACCGTAACCGAGATATTTCCCTCCCGCTTTTTGCACCGCTGTAACAGGCGCACTGTTTAAAGGCGCCACAACCGTTGTGTTTTTCGAAAAAACACCGTCAGCCACGCTTAAAACATTGCGGTCGAAAACGAAAAACGGATTTTCCGCTTTTTTTGTCGGTTTTAAGGAGCGAATATTTAATCCGTCTGCACTCAACGGGATAAAAACAACATTGTCAGCCGTTTTGATTTTTGTGACGGCTGATGTTTTGCCGTCTGTTTCAAAATCGAAATCGGAATGAACGTCGGCCGACACTTTATCGAAGGGGATAACCGTCTTTTCGAATATATCGTTTTCTTCGTTATTATCGTCGGTAATAAATTCTTCTATACTCAAAACAATTTCATCGGTTTTGACATCGCCGTTTTCGGAAGCGATAATAAATTCGCAAACCTCGGTTTTAGAAGCCACATTCACTCCGCTGTACGAAACGAACGCACCGACACATCCCGAACCGTCGGCAAGATTTCCGAATACCCAAAGCCCCGATACATTGTCGACTTCATCGCCCGAAAGATCCGTGTGAGTCGAGGCACGAGCCTCTTTCAAGGTGTATGTTTCGGAAGCATACTTCAAAACCGCTTTCAGCGAGACCAACCTGTCGGCGTTTTCAACATATACCGCAACTCGCAAAGCACCGTCGGGGGTATCCGACACTTCGGCACCAACGGGGATGTTCCCACGTGCCGACGATACTGTTTTGAACATCGAAAACAGCAAAACAACGGTCAAAAAGACAGATATTTTTTTCATAATATACCTCCCTTTTTGTGAATAAAAAATGCAAGGATAAAAACCCTTGCATACTTCGGTAAAACTGTAAGCCGGGTTCTGTCGTTTAAGGCAATCATCTATCTACACTTTGCGTTGCCGCAAAGTTCAAGCCACCCTTCGGGGTTGCGAAAAAATCGCTGTCCGGCTGACTCCCCTGTCGGTGTTGCATCGGGTAGGGTTTACATGGCCGTGATGTCTCCACCACGCCGGTGAGCTCTTACCTCGCCTTTCCACCCTTGCCGAAAAAATCGGCGGTATATCTCTGTTGCACTTTCCCTAAGGTTACCCTCGGCGGCCGTTAGCCGTTACCCTGCCGTGTGATGCCCGGACTTTCCTCGT
>CAYPAB010000084.1:0-4340 GCA_964408605.1 uncultured Eubacteriales bacterium | reverse complement strand
TTCATATACTGTGGCATTGTCATATCAAGCCAAACCTGTACTACAATAAACGCAACACAAATTAAAGCGTAGCACCAATCGTGCCACTTCATTTTCTTCAATATTTTTAACATACAATTACTCCTTTTCAAGATTTCTAACTTAGTTAGATATTTATTTAAAAGACAGAGCAGATATATGATACATTATCTGCTCTCATTTAAATATCGATTTTGGATGAGTTTTTTTCATCAATGACTGAATTTCATTAGAAACAGCGGCAAATTCGAGCATTCTGTCCATACCGATGTTGTCAATCATTTCCCCGATGTGAATATACAAGTTTTCCTTGAATTTCTCGGCAACCTCTTTGCCGTTATCGGTAAGTTTTACCACAACAACACGACCGTCTGCCGAATCACGCTCTTTTTCAATAAGTCCTTTGGTCGACATTTTTTTAAGCAAAACCGCTATCCTTGCGGTGCTGACATTCATATATTCGCTCAAATCACCTGCGGTTACTTTACCGTCGGCTTCGTTGAGAATTTTTAAAATTGCACGAATACCCGCTGTGCTCATATCAAAATTTTGAAAACATTCCGCGGGAGGTGCTTTTTTCAGTTGCTCCATTAAAACTTCTATCTGTTCTGTAGTAGCCAAATTCAATCATCCCTCCCAAGAAACTAACCGAGTTAGATTATATCAGCATTAAATGTTAAGTTCAATAACGAAATTGTGAATTTTATGTGAATATCAATCAATCCGCATTCGGTAATTGACTTCTATGATCAGGCGTTGCAAAAAGATTGCTTGATTCGTCTTCGGGATCATTGCAACACAATTTTATCGTCTGACAGAAAATCATAAATGTTCACAGTTAATATCCACCGTTCGTCATAATGAGCGGGAACAATATCTTTTGTTACAATTTATTTTTTGAATGAATCATCAATCTTCCTAAACGGTCGTATTTCCCGCATCAATTTTTCTTCCGTAGGCAATGAATACGCCGACTGAATGTAGTAGCGTAATGAACCGAGGTTGGCGAACTCACTGCTTTAACTATTCCCGAAGTTGATGTACTCGGTCTCTTTTATATTCGGTTTTCAAGGTTCGTGAGAAATTTTGTCCCTCACTTGGTAAGCATTTAGAAGGGCAAAAAAACGATATTTTTCAAAAAAATTTGTGATAATTATCAAATTCGGCATTTTTCACAATTTAGCAAAGCGGTTTTATTGCGTTTTAACGGTTAAAAGTCAATAAAAAAAGACTTATTTGAAATTTAATCAAACAAGTCATAAAGCATAAGTGTATAAAATTTTAGATAAAATAACAGAGGATATACCACCGAAATGATATATCCTCTTAATTTTTTAATCAAAACCAAAGACTAACCTTAATGTCTTTCCAACCAAAAACACGATGTTTTACAGAAAAACTATACAAGTAATTTTCCGCATCGTCTATTGTCAAAACAAAGGTATCAAGCCGATAGTTTCTTATTTTGCCATTTCGCTGATAGCTGCCTGAGCCGCTGCGAGGCGAGCGATCGGAACACGGAAGGGTGAGCAAGAAACATAGTTGAGACCGATCTTGTGGCAGAATTCAACTGAAACGGGGTCGCCGCCATGTTCACCGCAAATACCGTAGTGGAGGTTTTTGCCGCTTGCTTTACCTTTTTCAACAGCCATTTCCATAAGAGCGCCGACGCCGTTTTGGTCAATCTTTGCGAAGGGATCGTTCTCATAGATTTTGCTGTCATAATATGCTGTAAGGAACTTACCGGCGTCATCACGGCTGAAGCCGAATGTCATCTGAGTAAGGTCATTAGTACCGAAGCAGAAGAAGTCCGCTTCTTTTGCGATTTCGTCAGCAGTGATACATGCTCTGGGAATTTCGATCATAGTACCGACTTCGTACTTGAGATCGATGCCCGCCGCTGCGATTTCGGCATCGGCTGTTTCAACAACAACCTTCTTAACGAATTTAAGTTCTTTAACTTCGCCTACAAGAGGAATCATAATTTCGGGAACGATGTTCCAATCGGCGTGTTTCTTCTGAACATTGATAGCCGCACGGATAACAGCCTTCGTCTGCATTGCTGCGATTTCGGGATATGTTACCGCAAGACGGCAACCACGGTGACCCATCATGGGGTTGAACTCGTGGAGAGAAGAAATAAGTGCTTTGATGTCGGCAACTGTTTTGCCCTGTGCATCCGCAAGAATCTTGATGTCTGCTTCTTCTGTGGGAACGAACTCATGAAGCGGAGGATCAAGGAAACGAATTGTAACGGGGTTACCTTCAAGTGCTTCGTAAAGAGCCTCGAAGTCGCCTTGCTGATAAGGAAGAATCTTTTCGAGTGCCGCTTCTCTCTGTTCAACAGTGTCGGCGCAAATCATTTCACGGAATGCTGCGATTCTTTCGGGTTCGAAGAACATATGCTCTGTACGGCAAAGGCCTATACCTTCCGCACCGAGTTCACGTGCTTTCTTAGCGTCTGCGGGTGTGTCGGCGTTTGTGCGAACTTTAAGAGTTCTGTATTTGTCGGCCCAAGCCATGATTCTGCCGAATTCACCTGCGATTTCAGCGTCAACCGTGGGGATGATGCCGTCGTAGATGTTACCTGTTGAACCGTCGATTGAGATGTAATCGCCTTCGTGGTAAACTTTACCTGCGAGTTCGAACTGTTTGTTTTCTTCATCCATTTTGATATCGCCACAACCGGATACACAGCAAGTACCCATACCACGAGCAACAACCGCTGCGTGAGATGTCATACCGCCACGAACGGTAAGGATACCCTGAGAGGCTTTCATACCGGTGATATCTTCGGGAGATGTTTCAAGACGAACAAGAACAACTTTTTCGCCTCTTGCGTTCCATTCTTCAGCATCTTCAGCGGTGAAAACAACTTTACCGCATGCGGCACCGGGAGATGCACCGAGGCCTTTGCCTGCGGGAGTAGCGGTTTTAAGAACCTTTGCATCGAACTGGGGATGGAGAAGTGTGTCAAGGTTTCTGGGGTCGATCATTGCAACTGCTTTCTTTTCGTCGATCATGCCTTCGTCAACGAGGTCACAAGCGATTTTAAGAGCGGCCTTTGCTGTTCTCTTACCGTTTCTTGTCTGGAGCATATAGAGTTTGCCCGCTTCAACGGTAAATTCCATATCCTGCATATCACGGTAGTGATCTTCAAGAATACCGCAAACTTCAACGAATTTTGCGTATGCTTCGGGGAATTTTTCAGCCATCTGTGCGATGGGCATGGGAGTACGAACACCGGCAACAACGTCTTCGCCCTGTGCGTTTACAAGGAATTCACCCATAAGGCCTTTTTCACCTGTAGCGGGGTCACGTGTGAAAGCAACACCTGTACCGCAATCGTCACCCATGTTACCGAAAGCCATAGCCTGTACGTTAACAGCGGTACCCCATGAATAAGGAATATCGTTGTCACGGCGATAAACGTTTGCACGGGGGTTGTCCCATGAACGGAAAACAGCTTCGATAGCACCCATAAGTTGTTCTTTGGGATCGGTGGGGAAATCTTTGCCGATTTTTGATTTGTATTCAGCCTTGAACTGACCTGCGAGTTCTTTGAGGTCTTCCGCTGTAAGCTCGATATCCTGTGTAACGCCTTTTGCTTCTTTCATTTCGTCGATAAGTTGTTCGAAATACTTTTTACCGACTTCCATAACAACATCGGAGTACATCTGGATAAATCTTCTGTAGCAGTCCCAAGCCCAACGGGGGTTGCCTGATTTTGCGGACATAACTTCAACAACGTCTTCGTTAAGACCGAGGTTGAGGATTGTATCCATCATACCGGGCATGGATGCACGTGCACCCGAACGAACCGATACAAGAAGCGGATTTTCTTTGTCGCCGAATTTTTTGCCGACGATACCTTCCATCTTGTCGATGTATTCCATGATTTCAGCCTGAATTTCAGCATTGATCTTTCTGCCGTCTTCATAGTACTGTGTACATGCTTCGGTAGAAATTGTGAAACCCTGGGGAACAGGAAGACCGATGTGGGTCATTTCAGCAAGGTTTGCGCCTTTGCCTCCGAGAAGTTCACGCATGGAAGCGTTACCTTCGGAGAATAAGTAAACATACTTTTTGCTCATAATTTACCTCCAAATATTTTCGTGTACTAAGTCACAATTATAGTTATTACACCATTGCCCATTGTAACACATAATTTAAAACATTTCCATAGTTTAAAGATAAAAATACCAAGATATAACAAAAAAATTTTTGGTTAAGGTGACGAGAGTTCAACACAATACGCCTAAAATTTAATCTTTCGGCGTATCAATACGTTTTTCCTCTTGATATACGCCGGTATATCTGCG
>CAYPAB010000083.1:0-4556 GCA_964408605.1 uncultured Eubacteriales bacterium | reverse complement strand
AGGAAATTGTGATGTCAACAATTGTTATACAAGCAGCCGAACTTATGCAGGCTTTACCGCAAAGTGAACAACAATTTGCTTATGAATTTATCAAAAAGTTGGTTTTGGCTTGGGATCCCGATTTTACCAAAGTGACTGACGAAGAGAAGAGCCGAATTTCACAAGCCGAAAAAAGCGGTTTTGTGAATGACGAAGATATTGATTGGGATAACATCGGAGTTTAATAATGATGAAAAATTTTGAAGAGACTCTTTCAGAACAGATGAGCGATGCTGAATTCAAAAAAGAATACGATCGACTTCAACCTGAATTTGCAATTATTCAGGCTATGCTTGATGCCAGAAAAGCGGCAGGGCTTACTCAAAAAGATTTGGCTGAGCGTACAGGTATTGCACAGGCGGACATAAGCAAATTGGAAAACGGAAATGCCAACCCTTCGCTTCGCACATTAAAGCGACTTGCCGAAGGAATGGGGATGCAATTAAAGGTTGAATTTTGTCCTTCAACGCATTAACTAAGCAGGGCATTTTGCCCTGCTGAATTTTTTAATTTAATCATTAAAATTAGCGATTGGTTATGTGAATCACCAATCTTATATCCCGTAAGTAGCGGCGATGCGATGTTTATCGGGTGAAAATATGAATATAAACTATTAACTCAAGAAAGGTATGTTATATGTTTAAACTTTTAAAAACAGAGGGTAACGCACGTCGGGGCGAATTTCAAACTGTTCACGGCACAGTGCAAACACCCGCATTTCAAAATGTCGCAACATGCGGAGCGATAAAGGGCGGGCTTTCCGCTTATGACCTTAAAAATATCGATTGTCAGGTTCAACTTTGCAATACCTATCATCTTCATGTAAGACCCGGCGACAAACTCATAAAAGAATTAGGCGGGCTGCATAAATTCACCGGTTGGAATGGCCCGATCTTGACCGACAGTGGCGGTTTTCAGGTTTTTTCGCTTGCGGGACTGAGAAAAATAAAAGAGGAAGGTGTAACCTTCAACTCGCACATCGACGGCAAGAAAATTTTTATGGGGCCCGAAGAAAGTATGCAAATTCAATCAAACCTCGGTTCGACAATTGCAATGGCTTTTGATGAATGTGTGAAAAATCCCGCCGAATATAATTATGCCAAAGAATCAATTGCAAGAACTACACGTTGGCTTATCCGTTGCAAAAACGAGATGAAAAGACTTAATTCTTTGCCCGATACATTAAACAAAGAACAATTGCTTTTCGGAATAAATCAAGGAGCGACTTTTGACGATTTGAGAGTTGAGCATATGAAAACGATTGCAGAACTCGATTTAGACGGTTATGCAATAGGGGGGCTTGCGGTAGGTGAGCCCAAGGAGGATATGTACCGAATCATTTCCGCCGTTGAACCGTATGCACCGAAAGATAAAATACGTTATCTTATGGGCGTCGGTACGCCGGGCAATATTTTGGAAGGTGTCAGCAGAGGTGTCGACCTTTTCGATTGCGTTATGCCGAGCCGAAACGCACGTCACGGTCACCTGTTCACATGGAACGGAATTATTAACTTAAATAACGCAAAGTACGCCACAGATGACTCGCCGATTGACCCTCAGTGCAATTGTGAAACATGCCGAAATCACTCAAAGGCGTATATGCACCATCTTTTTAAAGCAAAAGAGGTTTTGGCACTGAGATTGGCGGTTATACATAATTTGTATTTCTATAATAATCTTATGGTAAGAATTCGCAAAGAACTCGATAACGGAACATTTTCGGATTTTAAAAATAAATATGTCGATTTGCTCGATACGAGAATTTAATTTACAAAATATTTTTAAAAAAGACTTGTATATTTATCCATATCAAGTTATAATACATTGGTATGAAATTATTGGAGGATTATAATATGTCTAATTTTATCACTTTATTAAGTCTTTTCGGTGGAAGCGGTTCCGCTGCCGCAGACGGTACTTCCGGTAGCAAATACGGTTCTATAATCTTGTTGGTCGTTATGGCTGTTGCTATGTATTTCCTTATGATCAGACCTCAAAAGAAAAAAGAAAAAGAAACTCAGGAATTGCGTGATTCCATACAAATCGGCGACGAAATTACAACTATCGGCGGTATTATGGGCAGAGTTGTTACCGTTAAAGATGACAGCATTGTTATCGAAACAGGCGCCGACAGAGTTAAAATGCGTTTCCAACGCTGGGCTATTCAAACAAACGATACCGCAAATGCACGTATGGAAGCCGAAAGGAAAGCCGCCGCTGAAGCGAAAAAAGCAAAAAGCGAACAGGACGCAATCGATGCTGCTGTAAACGGCAAAAAATCAAAAAGAACAAAGAAAGTTAAAAATATCGCTTCGGAAGACGAATCAACAAAAACCGAAGAATAAGAATACCTATAATAATCTCCGCATATCTTTTTTATATAAAGGATATGCGGAGGTTTTTTTATGCCTAAAATTTTAAAATCCGTCAAAAAAAGCGATAAATCATACTCGAAAACGGTACTTTACTCTTTTTCGGTGATAAAAGGGTTGATATTTTTTATAATCGGTATCGCTGTTTTAAGTTTAACCGTTTTAAAAAACAATTCAAGTTCCTATGTGTTTTACTGTTTTGCGTATTTAATTATCGGTCTCGGTGCTTTCGCAAGCGGTTTTTCCGCACACAAAAAACTGCACGGCAGGGGATTCCTTAATGGTTTAATATCATCTTCGATATATGCGATTGCGATTTTAATAACAGTCACAATTGTTATGCGTTTTAAAGTTTCCGCAAACATATTTATTATTGTTCCCGTTTGTGCGGTGTCGGGATTTTTGGGCGGAATCGTAAGTGCAAATACATAAAGGAGTAATATAAATGTTTAAAAGAAGTGTTGTTTTGAAGGCGAACAAAATCAAACATGCAGGCTCATTTAAACCGGATTATAAGACCTTGATATTTTTCACTCTGTTTTTGTGCGGATTGATTATCGGCACAACCGTCGTGAACAAAAGCGAAAGCGAATTTTTAACACTTATTATGAAAGTGCTGAAAAATAACATAACCGCCAAAAACGGTGGCGGTTGGTTAAAATGCTTTTGCGGTGACTTTGTTTGGTTGTTTATTCCGTTGTTCACAGACTTTTTATGTGGCTTATGCGGAATCGGTCTGCCGTTTATTTGGTCGATACCGGTGGTGTTCGGATGTGTTTCGGGAACTGTTTTCTCCGCATTTTTTATGTCATACGGTGTTGTGGGGCTTGGGTACTGTGCTTTGATGTATGTGCCGTGTTGCGCAATAACAGCGGCAACTTTGGTGAAATGTTGCTGCGAGAGTACAAAAATGTCAAGCGAGATTTTCTTTTATATTTTAGGGAACGGCAAAAACGAGGAAACAAAAAAATCGTTGCTAAAAGAATACTCGACGGTTTATATAGTATTTTGCATTTATATTCTTATCGGTGCCGCAATAAGCACATGCAGTTTCAAATTGCTTTCGGGTTTATTCGGTTTCATCTGATTCGACAACGGAAGAAGCATCAAAATCATCTTTTTTAGGTGCTTTAATATTACTCAACGGGTTAGCGGCGGCGGCTTTTTTCAACTGTTCGTCCATTATATGAGTATAAATTTGAGTTGTACTGAGACTCTCGTGTCCCAAAATCTCTTTAATAGCCAAAACATCAACACCGCCGTACTGATACATAAGCGTTGCCGCGGTGTGACGTAATTTGTGCGTTGAAAGTTCTCTGCCGGACAAACCGGCACGCTCAAGATTGGATTTTACTATGTACTGAACAGTCTTAGGACTTATTCTTGTTTTTTGACGGCTGATAAACAGCGCATCTTTGTCTTTAACACCGTCAACGGGGCGGAAGGGCAGGTAAGCGTTGATAGCGTCTATACACGCATCGTTTAAGTAGACGGTGCGTTCTTTGTTACCTTTACCCGTCACTACAAGAGTATTATTGCTTCTGATGTCGCTGAGATTTAAAGAAACAAGTTCGGAAAGCCTCATTCCGCAGTTTAAAAACAATGTTAAGATGCAGTAATCACGCTCTTTGAATTTACCGCTTACGGAATTCAAAAGACTGACACTTTCTTCTAATGTAAGGTATTTCGGCAATGTCTTTTTAATCTGCGGAGAATCAAGTTCCTGCAAAGGGTTTTCTTCAATCAACTTTTTCTGCACGGTTAAAAATTTATAAAAATTTCTAAGCGTAGTCGCTTTTCTCGCACGAGTGCGTTCGTTGTTGCCACGGTTGTCTTTACAATAGACAAGGAACATATATGCATCGCTTAAAGAAACAGATGCCACCGTTTCAAGCGATATGTCGTTGATTTCAATTTCTTGAAATGGGGTCTCTTTCGGAGCAAGCCCACGAATCACTTTCAAAAATCTGAAAAATGTCGCAAGGTCATTGGCGTATTCGATTACCGTCAAATCGGAACGGTTCTTGATTACACTGTAATAATTCAAAAAATCAACAGCAAAATAGGGGAAGATATGCACAAATTCTTCTTTTTTCAAGTCAAACGTCCTTCCGAAAGTAGATTTTGACTTATACAAAATAAAAA
>CAYPAB010000082.1:0-4665 GCA_964408605.1 uncultured Eubacteriales bacterium | reverse complement strand
TTTTTTATCCTTTTTTTGCCCTTCTTTCCACCCTTCCGGGTGTTTCGGGGTTGGGGATATCGAAAAGGTTTCGGGGCTATTCCCCGACGCCGTTTTCAGCGCTGACAATGATGCATTATACTATACCGATTTTTAAAAGTCAAGTGTTTTTTTAACTTTTTTCGACTTTTTTCGCAGAAGATTCGGGAATTATCTTTTTGTAATCTTCGGCATAATCGAAACCGTATATATTCATATCGGAAAACAGTTCTTTCAACGGCACCAAAACGAAGTCACGCACACCTATAAACGGATGCGGTAACTTGAGTTCAGCGGTGTCGGAAACAACGCCGTCGCACAGAAGCAAATCCAAATCGACGATACGTGGGCCGTTTTTGATTTCACGCACTCTGCCCATCCCCGCTTCGATACCGAGGCAAATTCCGAGAAGTGCCTGAGGCGATTTTTCGCTTTCGACCTCTATTACATTATTATAGAAGGCATTTTGGTCGGTATATCCCCACGGCGCCGTTTCGTAGACCGACGATTTTCTTATCACTTTGACACCCGGAACAAGATCCAACGATTCGACGGCTTTTTCGATATTCGCATATCTGTCGCCAATATTGGTGCCGATTCCTATCACAACACGCATGATCACACCGCCTTTTCCGTTTGCCCCCGTGTTAATGTTTCCTCGACCGCAACATAATCGAATTCGGCTTTTATCGGTGCTTCGGGTTTTTTGAGCAGAACGGTGACTTTTTCTATTTTCGGATATGTCTTCATAATTTCCGTGCCGACGGTATGTGCGGCGGTTTCGATCAAATCGTAACTTTTTTCGGTAAACACGGCAATTGCCGTTTTGATTATTTTCGCATAACTTACGGTATCTTCGACATTATCGTTGAGGTACGCTTTTTCGGTGTCCGATTCGGCGGTGATATCGAGAACGAAATTTTGACCGTCGACTTTTTCTTCGGGATTCACCCCATGATAGGCAAAAATTTTCAAACCTTTTATTATAATTTTTTCCATTACAGAACTCCTTTTTTAAAAGCCTCGGCGATTTTGACGGCTTCAAGTGTTTCTTTAACATCGTGAACACGCAAAACGCCCGCACCTTTAACGGCACAAACCGTAGCGGCGGCAACGCTGCCCGATACTCGTTCTTTCGGATCTTTTACGCCTGTTATTTCGCCGATAATACGTTTTCGTGAAACGCCGACAAGAATCGGCGAAAATTCGGAAAAAGATTCGATTTCGGAAAGCAATTTCAAATCGTCACTCCTTGTTTTGCCGAATCCTATGCCAAAATCATAACAAATGCAGTCTTCGTTCACGCCGAATTCAAGCGCCTGCTTTTTCATATTACGAAAGAAAACGGCAACATCATCCTCAACTCCGTGCGGATATCGGGCAACGGATGACGAATTTTCACCGCCGGTGTGCATAAAAATCCAACCGGCACCGTGTTCCGAAACGCACTTCGCAATGTCGGGATTAAAAACACCGCTTTCATCGTTTATTATATCGGCACCCGAATCGAGAGCGAATTTCACCGCAGATGTACGGAATGTGTCAACGGAAACGGGAACATCGCAATTTTTAATGATTTCGGGCAAAAAATGTTCAAGACGTTCAAGTTCCTCTTTTTCGGATATGATTCCGTTCACGGGTGCGGTAGAGCAAGCACCGATATCAATGATATCGGCACCCTCATCGCATAATCTTTTTAATTTTTTTAACGCACCGTCAAGCGTAAAAGCCTCGCCGCCGTCGGAAAACGAGTCGGGAGTGATATTCAATATTCCCATAACGAGCGCACGGTTTTTGCGGTTTTTTAAATCATTAAACGAAAACATCATCTGCCACCCATAAGAAGCGACATCACTTCCGAACGAGTTCTCGCATCTTTTCGTGCGGTTCCTCTCAAGGCGGATGTTTGCGTCATTGCACCCGCCGATTTCACACCGCGCATCGTCATACAAAGATGTTCCGCCTGTATCAGCACGGCAACGCCTTTTGCTTCGAGTTCGTCATATAAGAAGTCCGCTATCTGCGTTGTCAAACGCTCTTGCACCTGCGGTCTTTTGGCATAGACATTAACTATTCTCGCAAGTTTCGAAAGACCGATAATTTTCCCGTCCGACGGGATATAGGCAATGTGAGCTTTGCCGACGAAAGGCAAAAGATGATGTTCGCACATTGAATAAAGAGGTATGTCACGAACAACAACAAGTTCGTCGTTCCCCTTTTCGTCAAAAAGTTTCAAGTGTTCGTGGGGGTCTTCGTTCAATCCCGAAAAAACTTCCTCGTACATTCTCGCAACTCTTTCGGGAGTTTCCCTAAGCCCCTCTCTGTCGGGGTCTTCGCCGATCGCCTCTAAAATATCACGAACGGCTCTCGCTATTTTTTCTTTATCCATAAAGCACCTCTGAACCGAAAGAAATTTTCGGGGTAGTTAATTAACGCAATCAAAAGAAAAGGCAAATTGTGTTCATTTGATCTTCCGTGCTGTAATAAACGGTGGCATTATCCGCAGCGCCGACAAGACCGATTTCGTTATAAACGGTGTAAATCACACCAGTGTTGAAAAGCGTGTTTTTGGCTTGCTCGAAAACCGCTTTATCGGAAAAGCGAAGTTCAACGCACTTGTAACCACGCTGAACGGCTGTTGCCACGGCATTTGACACCTTCGATTCGAACTGTTCGCCGGAGCCGATATCGAGAAACGCATTTTCATATATAAAATAGTTATATCTTGTGTCGGTACACAAGGGTAAATTTTGCTGAATGTTTCGGTGTTTTAAAAGTATATCCGCTGTTGTGACATTAAAATAGGTATGCCTTAAAACGGAACTTTCCGCCCTCGGATCATCCCAAGTTAAATCGACAAAATAACCGCTGTTGTCAATAACGACGTAATTCCACATATGATTGATAAAATTCACGCCGTCGTCGGCGGATTCGCCCGTTACGATTCTGTTGTTGATGTTAAGTGCATTCAAAACATACTGAAACGCTCTTGAATACCCCTCGCACGAGGCTCTGCCCTCAACAAGGCAACCGTACATATTATTAGCCATCGCACTTTCGGTGGGTTCCGCATAGGTGCAATGATTTATAATGTAATCGTGAACGTATTTTTCCTGTTCGTAAGGAGATGTGTAAACCGATGCACCGTCGATTATGACAGAAGCGATATCTTTCGCCTCTTGAAGTTTTTTGAGGTAGTTTTCGTAAGAGAGGCAGTAATCGGTTTCGAAATATGTTTTGTAACCTTCGGTATAGATTTTGCAATTAACCCCCAAGTTAAAAAGGTCGGGGTTATCGTAAGAGAGCGCCTCAAACACAACGGTCAAATCGCCGTCGGAAAATTCGGGAATCTCGATACGTTCGGGTTGAGTATAAATGCTTTGCAAAATCACGGAATAGACTTTCTTTTCGTTTTCATTAAGATCGGCGTAGGCGTGTCTGTAATAACCTGTTCCGTCACCGCTTAAAGGCTCGGTGAACACGAAATCCGCAGGTTTCAAAAACGAGTTATACACGGCACCTATTACAATACCGCTGACGGCGACGGCAAAAACCACGACCGCAACTATGACTGCGACAAAAAGCCCTTTTTTTGATTTCGTTTTATTCTTTTTCATCGGTACTCTCCTCCGCTGTTTGAGTGGATATATTGTCGGAAACGAACACTTTGAGTTTTTCTTTTGATGTTTTCGGCAAAAGGTATTCGAGTTCGTCTTTTGCGTTAGTAAAATCAACAATCGTTATATCCGTTGTGCAATAATCGATTATGACCGAAAAAGTGCTGTCTGCGGAAGTGAACCTTTCCGCCGTATAAAAAGCGTTAAAAGCGGAAACGATTATGTCGGCGTTCGCCTTGGCGCAATCGTAACCTTTTTCGGTCTCGCACAGATATTTCATATATTTATATGTTTTGTCGGGCGTGAGGTCATTGTCACCGCGTTTCAGTTCCAAAAACATATCGGGCGTGTCGTAACTGATATCCTCGGAAACCTTGACGGTGATGTTGCCCATTGTTCTGAAAAACGATTTATAGCCCGATTCCGTAAGAAGAACATATCGGCATATTTTTTTGCCGTAATAAGTGTTCAAAAAATCGACGGTGGACTTTATACCGTTCGTTTCCAAAAGTTCGGCACATGTAAGACCCGTTTTTGCATCGGCGATATTGCTGTCGACAGGCACAACACGAATGATTTTTTCGGAAAGATCAACGCTTATGATGTTCAAAAAACGAGTTTCTTTGCCGTCATCGGAGGTCACCGCCACCAAAAACAGATGCTCGCCCGTGTAAATTTTTTCGACAGGTTTTGTTGTTTCGGGCGGTTTTGTCGTGCTGACATCACCGGGAACGAAAATATTATTGAAATCGTAATTCAGCGACCGCCACAGCCATAAGGTCGAAGCCGTGCCGAGAAGAATTACGAAACAGAGAAACAAACATATAAAAGTAACTTTGCGTTTATTGTTATTTTTGTTTTTTTGTTGTAAATCAAGGCCGTATTTTGCCACTTACCGCACCTCTTTAGTCATATGTAAAACAATTATAATAAATTTACAAACAAAATACAAGGAGTTGAAGAAAAAACAAGAAAATTTACAATTTGAATTTCACGGCTTGGGAACCAAATGCGTTTTACACAGAAAAAT
>CAYPAB010000081.1:0-5206 GCA_964408605.1 uncultured Eubacteriales bacterium | reverse complement strand
TATAAAAACAAACCGCCACCGATATCGGCGACGAATACATAATCCGTATTATGTTACTTTGAATATTCGGGAGGTACAAAATGGGACAGATAGCGGAAATTATCAAATATGAGGGTGATAACAGTACGTTTGTATGGAAGCCCCCTTGTGAGGACTTCAACAGCCTTACGCAGTTGATAGTCCACGAAAGCCAAGAGGCAGTATTTTTTATGAACGGTCAGGCTCTTGATTTGTTCGGGCCCGGCAGATACACTCTTGAAACACAAAATATACCCAAAATCGGCAAAGTGCTTAACCGCACCACAGGTGGCGAAACGCCGTTTCATTGCGAAGTTTATTTTGTCAATAAGGCTGAGCAAATGGCTGTTAAATGGGGTACTGACAGCAAAGTTCAGTATATAGAGCCTACATACGGTTTCCCGATTTCAATAGGTGCAAGCGGTGAAATGAGTCTTCGTGCCGCCGACAGCAGAAAATTGCTTTTAAAACTTGTCGGAACAGAGAATTACTTAACACAGCAAAAATTGGTAGGATTTTTCCGTTCGTTTTTAATGACAAGGGTTAAAACATACATTGCACAGGTTATGAAAGCCAATGCGATAAACATTTTTGAAATTGACGAAAATCTTACGGCTTTTTCGAACTCGATTAAAAATCTTTTAACAAACGATTTTGCCGAATACGGTGTTTCGCTTGAACAGTTTTTTGTTACGAATGTTTTAAAACCCGACGGCGACAGGCAATATGAAAAATTCAAAGATTTGCATTTCAGACAATACGCTGACATTGCGGAGGCAAAACTCCGTCAGCAGACTGCGATTATCGAAGCGGAAACAGAGGCTCAAAAAACTGTTATCGACTCAAAAGCACAGGCAACAAAGCGTGTGCAAGAGGGTTATACATACCAACAGGAGCGTGGCTTTGATGTTGCAACCGAGGTTGCCCGTAATGAAGCCGTAGGTCAGTTCACCAATATGGGTGTGGGTCTCGGCACAATGGCGGGCGTCGGCGGTGCGGTCGGCTCGGTTGTTGGCGGTGCGGTCAACAATGCAATGAACACGGCATTGGAACAACCTGTTGCACAGGCCGACGATATGGCGCTTTTTAAGGCGAAGGTTGAAAAACTTAATATTATGAAAAACTCCGGAATGATTACCGAAGAAGAATTTAACAGCATGAAAGCGCAGTTGCTTTCCGATATTCTTTAAGAGGGGGGATTTAAAATGAATAAGAATTTTAAATTTTATTTTGGTATTTGGGCGGTGCTTTTTGCGATTTTCAATGTTGTTGTTTTTGTGTCGCCTAATGAGGCGGTGGGTTTAAATAAATTCGGCGGTGCATTTTGGGTAGGTTACATATTTATCGCTTTAGCGTTCGTCGGTCAGTTGGCAGTTTCGTTTTTTGCCCTTAAAGATGAAAATTTGCAAAAACTTTTTTACAAAATTCCGCTTATCCGAATAAGTTATATCGGACTTGTTTTAACGCTCGTTTTCGGCACACTTTGTATGGTAATACCGAACTTTCCGAATTGGATAGGCGTTATTCTCTGCCTTGCCGTTTTGGGCTTTAATGCAATTTCGATTATAAAGGCTGATTTTGCGGCAGACTTGGTAAGCGAAACCGATAAAAAAGTTAAGGCGAAAACATTTTTTATAAAATCGCTGACTGTTGATGCGGAGGGTCTGCTTGCAAGAGCCGGTAGCGACGAAATAAAAGCCGAGTGTAAAAAGGTTTACGAGGCCGTGCGTTGTTCCGATCCGATGAGTGACGAGGCTTTAGCAGCAACCGAAAGCCAAATTACACTTAAATTTGCCGAATTAACTTCGGCTGTAAACGGCAATGACCTTGAAGCCGTAAAAAGAACCGCCCAAGAGGTTGTTATATTGGTTGATGATAGGAATAAAAAGTGTAGGTTGTTGAAGTGAGATGGGTGATAAAAGAATTAAAGATAATAATATTGCTACTATCGAGGAATTTGAAAAATATTTATCCGAAAAAGCAAAAAATCACAAAAACTATAAATATTATTCAAAGTCAAAGTATGTAAAAACAATATTAACTACAAATGCAGTTTTTTTATCCGATGGTAAAAACTGGAACGATAAATTAGACTATGCTAATTTTGTAAAATCTGACGGAACTTGCTATAAATATGCTCTATGCTTATCGTATTCAAAATCTGAAAGTGTTGCAATGTGGCTATTATATAGTGGCAATGACGGTTGTATGATTGATTACAATAAAAAAGTTATTGATTGTATTTTGAACGCAGAATTTATTTCGTTGGGCGAATTTAGTGGCAATGTTTTTGTTGAAAAAGAAAAATTAAATAAAAAAGATTTTGACATAGAAATTTTTGATATTGTATATTATGGTGAAGCAAAAAATGAATTCAAAAATAAGTATTATGTTAGGCGTTCTGATGAAACAAATCAAAAATTTTCTAAAAATCTTATTGATGCAATTGATTGCAAAAAGAAAAAACTTTCTTGGTCTTATGAAAATGAATGCAGAATCATTGTATCATTTAAAGCGGATTTGACAAAAGAAAAATACTCAAATTTGAAAATTGAGTTGCCGACTGAATGTAAAGAACTAATTTTGAATAGTACATATAATTCACCTAATTGTAAAATTGGCGAATACAAAGAAAGTTTGCTAAAAAAAGATTTAAACTGGAATTTATGTAAGGACTGTGAAACAAATGACAACGGTTCAAATTAGACAATGAGGGAAAACAAATGTCAACATTTAAATGTAAAATGTGCGGTGGCACATTGGAAATTGAAAATAACGCAAGTATTGCCACCTGTGAATACTGCGGAACAACACAAACCTTGCCGAGAATTGACGACGAAAAACGAGCGAATTTGTATGACAGAGCGAACCATTTTCGCCGTAACAACGAATTTGACAAGGCGATGGGCATCTATGAGCAAATACTCAATGAAGACGTTACCGATTCGGAAGCGTACTGGTCGCTTGTTCTTTGCCGTTACGGTATCGAATATGTTGAAGACCCGTCAACACACAAGCGTGTGCCAACTGTAAACAGAGCGCAGTTTACCTCCATCTTTGATGATGATAATTACAAATCCGCATTGGAATATGCCGACGGTTATCAAAAAAGCATATATGAACAAGAGGCAAATGCAATCAATGAAATTCAAAAAGGCATTCTTGCGATTTCGCAAAACGAAGAGCCTTTTGATGTGTTTATCTGCTATAAAGAAACCGACAATGGGGGCAGAAGAACGCCCGACAGCGTTTTGGCGAATGACCTTTATCACCAACTTACCCAAGAGGGATTTAAAGTGTTTTTTGCACGTATCACGTTAGAGGATAAACTCGGTTCCGCTTATGAACCGTACATATTCGCAGCCCTTAACAGCGCAAAAGTAATGGTAGTTCTCGGCACGAAGCCCGAATATTTCAACGCCGTGTGGGTAAAAAACGAGTGGAGCCGTTATCTTGCACTTATCAAGCAAGGACAAAAGAAAATGCTGATTCCGGCATATAAAGATATGGATCCTTATGATTTGCCGGAAGAATTTTCACACTTGCAGGCGCAGGATATGTCCAAGCTCGGCTTTATGCAAGATTTGATTAGGGGTATTAAAAAAATCGCCGAACCGGAACAGGCAAAGCAAACGGTTGTTAAAGAAACTTTCGTTTCCGGTGGGAATGTGAATACGGAACCGCTTTTGAAACGTGCTTTTATGTTCCTTGAAGACGGCGACTGGCAGAGTGCCGACGAATATTGCGAAAAGGTGCTTGATATCGACCCCGAAAACGCAACGGCATATCTCGGTGAATTGATGGCGGGTCTGCGAGTGCGAAATCAAGAATCTTTAAAAGACCTTGCGGAACCGTTTGACAATAACGGAAATTATCAAAAAGTTATCCGTTTTGCCGATGAAAATTTAAAAAACACACTCGTCGGTTACATTGAGTATATTAATACCCGCAATGAAAACGCTCGTTTTGACGGTATTTATACCCGTGCAAAAAATGCAATGTCAGCGGCAAATACTGAAAGTGCTTATAAGGAAGCAGCACACCTTTTTGAGTCTATTAGTGAATATCAGGATTCGGCTGTTCTTGCACAATCGTGCTACGAAAAAGCGGAAATTGCACGTAAAAAAGCAGAACGCATTGCAAAACGCAATAAGAGAATAGCAATTATTACAACCTCTATCGTTTGTGCAATTATTGCTTTTATAATCGTTTTGAACACGGTTATTATCCCTAACAATAAATACAATAATGCCATCGCATTGATAGATGCGGGAAACATTGTTAAGGGATACGAAACTTTGGTAGCATTAGATGGCTATAAAGACAGTTCTGATATAGCAAGCTCTATCTATGATAAATATAAGGTAGAAAAACTGAAATTCGCAAAGACCGGAGATTATGTTTTCTTCGGTGCTTATGAGCAAGACAATAACACTTCTAATGGCAAAGAAGATATTGAATGGCTCGTTCTTGAAGTGAAGGATGGGAAAGCACTTGTCATCAGCGAATATGCTCTTGATTGCAAACAATACAATACGAGCTTTACCGACGTCACTTGGGAAACCTGTACGCTTCGTGAATGGCTGAACAATGATTTTATAAATGCAGCATTTTCTGCTGACGAAATGACTATGATCCCCACTGTCACAGTATCCGCAGACAAGAATCCCGATTACGACACAGATCCCGGTAACGCAACCCAAGACAAGGTGTTTTTGCTGAGCATTACCGAAGCAAATGAGTATTTCAACTCCGATAGCGCAAGACAATGCAAGAATACCGAGCATGCGGCTGCTGGTAGAGTGTATGCCTTTGGCGGCAGCATCAACCGTTGGTGGTTGCGGTCGCCCGGCAATGATCAGGATGAAGCCGCCTGTGTCGCCTATGGCGGCGACTTACACATTCTCGACATGCCTGTCAGCGACGGTAATATTGCCGTCCACCCCGCTTTATGGATTGATTTGAACGCTTAAACCGTTAAACCTTGAATTGCCCGCTACACAAACAGAACGGATTTCGCTGTGTTTTATGAGAAAAAACGGGCGAAGTGTAAATACATATGAAAAGTAAAAGCGAGTAAAATTCTGATATAATCAAATCGCCGTATGCGATTTGCGAAATTATTACATTTTATATAGACGATACAATCAACCTACAATAATTTTTTCGTGAGTTCGGCGTCCTCATT
>CAYPAB010000080.1:0-5472 GCA_964408605.1 uncultured Eubacteriales bacterium | reverse complement strand
ATAAAAACGGCTGTTCAGTGTTTGTCGAGCAGTCGTTTTAGCGTTTTGCCTTCGCTTAAAAGCGCCGTGGGTTTCGGTTACGGTGCCTGTTATAAAGAGCAAAGAAAAAATTTCGCACAAATATTAAATAATTTTAATATTTGTGTCACCTTTTGCTTTGAATTTGCATCTATTTAATAGGCGGTGATGTGATTATGGTATTCAGCAGTTTGCAATTCATCTGTATTTTTATGCCGATTTTCTTCGGTTTTTACTATGCGGTACCGAATAAATTTAAAAATGTGATATTATTCATCGGCAGTTTATGTTTTTATTTTGTCGGAACCGTCAATACTCCGGAACATTTTATATTATTCATTCTCAATATTATCGTCGATTTTGCTCTCGGTGTACTTATTGAGAAATTTCCGTCAATAAAAAAGTTGTTTTTGTTTTCGGGTGTTCTTTTACATATGTTTTCACTTGCCGTATTTAAGTATTCGGGTTTTATAATTAAAGAAATCGGCAGAATCATTCCGTATTTCAACCTAACGTCGGATATAGTATTGCCAATAGGAATTTCTTTTTATACTTTTCAAGGTGTTTCGTACATAGTTGATGTCTATCGCGGAAAGGTAAAGGCACAGCGAAGTTTACTTGATTACGGCGTGTATATTTCAATGTTCGAGCAACTTATCGCAGGTCCTATCGTAACTTACGATCAAGTCGAGAAAGAACTGACTTACCGCAGTATAAAAAAGGAATCCGTATACGAAGGTTTGGGCATTTTCGTTTTCGGGTTGGGTATGAAAGTTTTGCTTGCAAACCCCGTGGGAAAACTTTGGTCGCAAACAACGTCAATAGGTTTTGAAAGCGTATCGACACCGCTCGCTTGGATGGCGATCGCAGCGTATTCATTCCAAATTTATTTTGACTTTTTCGGTTATTCCTTAATGGCGTTGGGGCTCGGCAAAATGCTTGGGTTTAACTTGCCGAAAAACTTCGACCATCCATACATAAGCCGAAGTATGACCGAGTTTTGGCGCCGTTGGCACATTACTCTCGGCTGCTGGTTTAAAGAATATTTGTATATCCCTCTCGGAGGAAACCGCAACGGAACGAAACACACTCTTTGTAACCTCCTTATTGTATGGCTGTTTACCGGTTTGTGGCACGGCGCCGGCTATAATTTTATTTTATGGGGTGCGGTTCTTTTTGTTATTATGGCACTTGAAAAATTTTGCATCGGAAAATATCTTAATAAAAATAAAGTTATTTCACATCTTTATATGATTGTTTTGATTCCCGTTACTTGGGCGATATTCGCAATTGAAGATATCGGGCAACTCGGTGTGTTTTTCGGTCGTTTGTTTCCGTTCTTCGGTCAAGGCGTGTGGTCAGTGTTCCGATATGATTACATAAAATACTTGAAATCATATTATCCGTTTTTCATAGTCGGCATGCTTTTTTCGACAAGGTTGCCGTACAAGATTTTACAACATCTCAAGAGTCGGATTATTATTTTTTTACTCTTAACAGCCGTTCTTGTTGCAAGTGTATACTGTATGTACAAAGGCTTTGATGACCCGTTTTTATATTTTAGATTTTAAGAGGTAAGAAAATGAAAAAAAATAATTTACTTACATTTCTGTTTTTGTGTTTGCTCGTTATTGCCACCACGATGTTTTCTTTTTTCAAAAACAATATATTCGGTACTGCCGAAAACGTAAATCCCGATGTGTCGACTACTAAAAACAATGCTGTTGCCGTTGTTGATAAACCGACCGAAAACACACTTTCTCACAATGAAAACCGTGAAACAGCGCCGAAGTCAATCACACAAAGAGTGCCGAAAAGCAATATCTCAATGGATGACGCTTTGTTTATAGGTGATTCGAGAACGGTGGGGTTAATGGAATATGCCGGCATAGACGGCGCCGATTTCTTTTGTGCGGTCGGAATGAGTGTATATAATATACACGATAATCCGGTTTTGGTTCCGAATGTCGGGGAAGTCACTTTAACCGACTTGCTGAACAGTAGAAAATACGGTAAGATATATATAATGCTCGGTATAAACGAACTCGGTTACGATTTCGGCACTACCGTAAATAAATACAGCGAATTGATTGATATGATTAAAAGTGAACAACCGAATGCCATCGTTTTCATACAGGCGAACCTCCATGTTTCCGAAAGCCGTTCCGCCGGCGATTCGGTTATCAACAATCCGTCAATCGACAAATTGAATTCCGAACTTTTAAAACTCGCCGACGGAATAAGAGTGTTTTATATTGACGGAAACATTCTGTTTGATGACAGTACGGGGAGTTTATCGGCAGATAAAACAAGTGACCACACTCATCTCTACGCTAAGTATTATAAAGAGTGGGGCGAATGGATCATCGGTAAAACGGCAGCATCAATAAAATAAATACTGATTGAAATTATTTCGGTTATTATCGCCGAGGGGAAACCGATAAATTGACACGGTGCGACACAATCGTTTTTACGGGAGTGTCGCCGTTTTGTTATTTAATGATATTGTATTTTTACTTTTTGCGGTATATAATATCTGTATTATGAATTATGAATTATGAGGTGTGTGATATGCGAAGGAAAGACCGAGAAATCACAGATTTTTCCAAAATGACGCAAATATTAAAAGACTGTGATTGTTGCCGTTTGGGGCTTGTTGACAACGGCGAAGCCTATATCGTGCCGATGAATTTCGGTTATGCTGTTATGGGTGAGACGATAAATTTATTTTTCCATTGTGCGGATGAAGGCAGAAAGACAGATCTATTGTCGAAACAAACTTCCGTTGCTTTTGAAATGGATACAAATCATCAGTTGACCGGAGGAAAGAACGGTTGCGATTTTTCTTATAAGTATCAAAGCATTATGGGAACGGGTGTTGTTGAAACACTCACGGATATCAATGACAAAATATACTCTTTGCAAAGAATTATGGAACATTATACGGGTGAATCAAATTGGGAGTTCGACGAAAATGTTTTGAATATTACAAAAGTTTTAAAATTATCTGTTGAAAAATGGTCTTGTAAGGAATTAAGGTGATAATTATGCCGTTGCAAATCGTTAGAAATGATATAACAAAAATGAGCGTAGATGCAATTGTAAACGCCGCCAATGAAACGCTTTTGGGCGGGGGCGGGGTTGACGGATGCATTCACCGTGCCGCCGGTAGCGGATTACTTGAAGAATGCAAAACGCTCGGCGGTTGTGAAACAGGGGATTCCAAAATTACGGGTGCCTACAACTTGCCTTGCAAGTATGTTATACATACCGTCGGGCCACGTTGGTTCGGCGGAAGCGAAAACGAAAAAGAGTTGCTCGAATCCTGCTACAAAACTTCTTTGGAACTTGCCAAAAAACACAATTGCAAGTCTGTTGCTTTTCCGCTTGTTTCTTCCGGTGTGTACGGTTACCCGAAAGATAAGGCACTTAAAATTGCTATTGATGTAATAGGCGGTTTTTTGTTGGAGAACGATATGACGGTTTATATCGTTGTTTTCGATAAAAGCGCATTTAAAATAAGCGAAAAACTCTTTTCCGATGTTTCGGAATATATTGATGATAATTATGTCGACCTATACGCCGATTTTACCGAAAGAAGCGTTCCTTTGTGTAGGTCAATGGTGATTGAGCCTGAGGCATATGAATGCAATGTTTGTTTTTCGGAAAATGACCTCAACAGCAAACTGAAAGATATCGATGAGAGTTTTTCGCAAATGTTACTTCGCAAGATTGACGAAAAAGGTATAACCGACGCCGAATGCTATAAGAAGGCAAATGTTGACAGAAAGTTGTTTTCGAAAATACGAAACGATGTTAATTATCACCCGAAAAAAACGACTGCAATCGCATTCGCTATTGCGTTGGAACTTAATATTGACGAAACAGAGGATATGTTGAGGAAAGCCGGCTTTGCACTGTCCCACAGCAATAAATTTGATATTATTATCGAATATTTTATAAGCAAAGGCAATTACAATATTTTTGAAATTAACGAGGCACTGTTTGCTTTCGATCAAAGTTTATTAGGGGTGTAAGTTATGAGGACTCAAGAATATTTGGTTTTCAAAGACAGTGATAAAAACGAACATAAAACACGAATCACAAAAATCACCGAAATTAACGAAATCATAGAAGAAGTTGACGCTAACGATCAACTGCACGATTGGAGCCTCGAGTATATTTCGTGTAATGGAAAAGATGCTCAAATAACAGCAAAGTCTTATGAGAATGAAACCTTGTTTCACTTTCATATAAAGGAATTGCAAAATCACAATATTGATCTTGATGTGGTTGTCAGATGGCTATATGAAGTTAATATAGAAGTTTCAAACGATATTTCCATAATTTTTGATGGTGTCGGTATCGAAATGACCGCTAAGGAAGTTATATTGGAAATACAAGAAATAATACCATAATATTGTCGCATGCCAAGCGACCTAACCTCTCTTTTACTGATGTACAATATAGACATCAAATGAAAGAGAGGTTATTACTATGAAAAACAACATTACTGAACTCGTGTTTATTTTAGACAGAAGCGGTTCGATGTCCGGTCTTGAAAGCGATACCATTGGCGGCTTCAATTCTATGATCGAAAAGCAAAAGAAACAGGACGGCGGTTGTTATGTTTCAACTGTGCTTTTTGATGATGCAAGCGAAGTTTTGCACGACCGTGTAAAGCTCGGCGATATCCCCAAGATGACTGACAGAGATTATACTGTCAGAGGATGTACCGCACTAATCGATGCAATTGGCGGTGCGATCCACCATATTGGCAATATTCATAAATACGCACGGCCCGAAGATGTGCCGGAACATACAATGTTCGTTATTACAACCGACGGACAGGAAAACGCAAGCCACAGGTATACAAGCGAAACGGTAAAAAATATGATTAAACGCCAAAAAGAAAAATACGGATGGGAGTTTTTGTTCATCGGTGCAAATATCGATGCCGTGGAAACCGCTAACCGTTACGGAATATCAGAGGATCGTGCGGTGAATTATAAAGCCGATTCTTGCGGAACTCAAATTATGTACGCAACGGTCGAAAAAGCAATCGGCGAAGTAAGAGCGAGTTTGCCGCTCAGCGATGACTGGAGTGCGAATATCGACAATGACTACCGCAAAAGAAAGAAAAAATAATTTGTGTTCTCTCTTGAACAACATCCCTGATGAGAATTTCAATGCCCTCCAAACTCGGTTGCGGAGGGCGGTTTTTGTTCAAAACTTAATCTCTCAAGTAAAAATAAACCGAAGGCACACTTTTGCGGCGAACCTCCGGTTTTAGGCATTTGGGTGGAAATTTGTGGGAATAAAATGATAACAGTCTGTGAAAACGATGAGCCCGAACTTAAAAAAGTTCGGACTCGTTTGATTTGGTCGGAGTGACAGGGTTCGAACCTGCGGCATCGAAGTCCCAAACTTCGCGCGCTACCAACTGCGCCACAC
>CAYPAB010000079.1:0-5639 GCA_964408605.1 uncultured Eubacteriales bacterium | reverse complement strand
CGATAACGCCTTTTTCACCGCCGACATCAACCATCATTCTGATTTCTTCTTCGGTAACAACTTCCTCGTTTGCATTGGGGTCAAAACCGAAAATCCGAACGACGCCGTTTGTTGAAAGAGATAAGAATTTAACAAAGGGTGATGTGATTTTTGAAATCACAAGTAACGGTTTAACGACCGCAAAAGCAACTTTTTCCGATGCCTGCATACCGATTTTTTTGGGTGCGAGTTCGCCCAAAACGAGCGAAAAATACGATGTTATCAATGTGATTACAACAACCGAAACGCCCGATATCAAACTTGTTGAAACTTCGGGAAGCACGTTTTTTATCGCCTCCGTAAGCATTGCGGCAAAAGCGGTTGAGGCCGATGCGGATGACAAAAATCCCGCCAAAGTAACACCGATTTGAATTGTGGAAAGGAATTTTGTTGAATTGCTTGTGAGTTTTAAAACCAATTTTGCTTTTTTGTGCCCGTCCTCGGCCATTCGCTCGATTTTAGTATCGTTGAGGGAAATGATCGCAATTTCCGACATAGCGAAAAAGGCGTTGATAAAAATGAGTACAAGAAGCAGTAAGATTTTAAAAACCAAACCGTCTGTCGCAGACACACCGCCTGCAAGGTTTAAAAATTGGGCCGAAATAAAATTAGGTCCGGGGTCATCCATAGTTGGATAGTCTCCTTTCGAAAAATAAATACAACGCAGAAATATACCATACGTCAGAGTATATTATATATATTAAATGTGCAATTTGTCAAGACGGTACATTCAATCAACATAATTTTTTACAAAAAAGCAATAAAAACGATTGAGAGCAACCGAAACACCGACGGCAAAACTCTCAACCGTTTATATTTTTATCTGTTATTTGTTTTCGTTACTCGCACGTCTTTCAAGCACTTTGCGATGCACTTCTTCTTTCTTTTCACCGGTGAGTTTATAGAAGAAGAACGGAACACCCGCAAGGAACATCATAATGCCGTGAACAACCGTGTAGAAGAACAGCATAAGAATCTTCGTTTTCATGCTCTGCACGGGATTCGGGATAAGTTCCGTAGGCTGAACATACTGAATAATCGAATTTTCGCCGTACAAGGTGAGCGGTGCCAACGCACTCGCTATTGTTCCGCTTATAAGTGTACCTATGGAAATGACGAACGGAAGCGATGCATCAAGACGTTTGCCTGTTTTCGCTTCGATATCTTCAAGCACATCCGCCTGGAACATTGAGGGAAGAAGGTTAGATGCACCGAACTGCAAGCCTATAAGGAACAGGAACACAATGAACAGAATTTGCATAACCGAACTCGGATTTTTGAAATACGAATATCCCACGGCGAAAGCGGCTGTGTTTGTGATTACCGAATAAACACCGCTTGCGATGTAAAGAACCTTGGAATTGAATTTGTTAAGAAGGAATTTAATGATAAGCATACCCACGGCTGTGCCGATACCGGTAGGAAGTCCGAAAAGAAGGTATTTCGAAGTCGAGCCGAGAAGTGCCGCCGCAAGGAAAGGCCCCATATATGTTGCGATATTTCTGAAACTTTTGAGAAATTCCGAAATAATGATTACCCAACCGTATTTATTGCCGAGTATATGACCGAAACCGACGAGGGGATTTTTTCTTTCGGAGGTATAAGCAACACGCTCTTTAACGGCGTTCATACCGAGAAGAACGGTAATAACACCGACCGCACCGCAAAGCCCCGCACCGATTATGTACTGAGTGCCTTCGTCTTTCCAAATAAGACCGATAACAAGAACGATTACAAGCGGTGCCGAGTTGCCGACGGCGGAACAGATGCTTCTGAACGACAGCACATTGTCACGCTCTTTCATATTGGGCGTCATAACGTTGGCAACCATATTCACGGAATTCCCGAAATTGCATATAACACCCCAAAGAACCGCAACCGTTACAACATAGGTCATCAAAACCGTACCGCTCAAGCCTTTAGGTGCCCAGAATGTGAGCATAAGCAAAACGCCCATAGGCACCGCAATAAGCATTGCGATAGGTCTGAACTTCCCGCGTTTGCCCATTTTTCTTCCGTCGATATACATAACAATGAAGAAGTTAAGCACGAAGCCGATAACACTTACAAGCGTATTGAACAGAGAAGTTTGATTTTCCGAAAGCCTTAACACATTAACAAGATATGCGTTTCTGAACGAACCGACCATACCGGTCATATTTGTGTAAAAGAACACGCCTATAAGGTAGAGTATAAACTCACTCATTTTCACGTGTTTTGTGTCTTGCAACGTATTTGTTTTGACATTTCCCATAAAAAAACTCCTTTTCGGAAAAGTGTTTGTTAAACCCGACGCCGAAAATACTAAGCCTCAAAACGGCGTCGACGGAAAGCAGAACACACCGAAAACACGTTTCGCCGTGTACTTTGACTGCGTTTTCACATTAACAATAACTTAATAATATCACGGGGATACAAAAAAATCAATGGAAATCGACACCTTTGAAAAACTTTTTTGTGCAAAGTGCACGGCAAACTGAACCCGATAAATAAATTTTGCCGTTTTCAACATTTTGTGCTATAAATTTTTATACATTTTTCCCTTTTTCGGTTTACAATTTGAAAATTTAGTGTTAATATAATCAGTGGTGTTTTTATAATACTTTAATAAACAGTTTATTATTGCTCACAGGAGGAAAAACTATGGCCAGAAAAATGAAAACCATGGACGGTAACAACGCCGCAGCGTATGTCTCATATGCGTTCACCGAAGTTGCCGGTATTTATCCCATCACACCTTCAAGCCCCATGGCGGACTATGTTGACCAGTGGTCGGCACAGGGTGTTAAAAACATTTTCGGTACAACCGTAAAGGTTTCCGAAATGCAGTCGGAAGCCGGTGCGGCGGGTACTGTTCACGGTTCACTCGCAGCAGGTGCTCTCACAACAACTTACACCGCATCTCAGGGTCTTCTTCTTATGATCCCCAACATGTACAAAATCGCAGGTGAACTTCTTCCCAGCGTTTTCCATGTTTCGGCACGTTGTGTCGCATCACACGCTCTTAACATCTTCGGCGATCATTCCGACGTTTACGCTTGCCGTCAAACAGGTTTCGCAATGCTTGCCGAAACAAACCCGCAGGAAGTTATGGATCTCGGTGCTGTCGCTCACCTCGCAACAATCAAGAGCCGTGTTCCGTTCATCAACTTCTTCGACGGTTTCCGCACATCTCACGAAATTCAGAAAATCCAAATTTGGGATTATGAAGACCTCAAAGAAATGTGCGATATGGATGCTGTCAACGCATTCAGAAAAAGAGCCCTCAACCCTGAACATCCCGTTATGCGTGGTTCTCACGAAAACGGCGACATATTCTTCCAGCACAGAGAAGCATGTAACTCTTACTACGACGCTGTTCCCACCATTGTTGAAGAATACATGGGCAAAGTCAACGCAAAACTCGGTACGGATTACCAACTTTTCAACTACTACGGTGCTGAAGACGCAGACCGTGTAATCGTTGCTATGGGTTCAATTTGCGACGTTGCTGAAGAAGTTATCGATTACCTTATGGCTAAAGGCGAAAAAGTCGGCCTTCTTAAAGTCAGACTTTACAGACCTTTCGCTTCCGAAAAATTCGTTGCCGCTCTCCCCGAAACAGTTAAAAAGATTGCTGTTCTCGACAGAACAAAAGAGCCCGGTTCAATCGGCGAACCTCTTTACCTCGATGTTGTTGCCGCACTTGACGCTTGCGGTAAAACCGGCATCGCCGTTTCGGGCGGTCGTTACGGCCTCGGCTCCAAAGACACACCTCCCTCATCGATTTTCGCAGTATACTCCGACCTTGCGAAAGCCGATTCCAAAAAGCACTTCACTCTCGGCATCAACGATGATGTTACCTACCTTTCACTCCCCGAAACAGTCGCTCCCAACACAGCGGCGGAAGGCACAATCGAATGCAAATTCTGGGGTCTCGGCGGTGACGGTACAGTCGGCGCAAACAAAGACTCCATCAAAATCATCGGTGACCATACCGATAAATATGTACAAGCCTACTTCCAGTATGACTCGAAGAAAACGGGCGGTGTAACAATTTCTCACCTTCGTTTCGGCGACAGCGCCATCAAGAGCCCCTATTACATCAACAAAGCGGACTTTGTTGCTTGCCACAACCCCTCTTATGTTGAAAAAGGCTACAAGATGGTTCAAGACGTTAAACCCGGCGGTGTATTCCTTATCAACTGCCAGTGGGACGAAAAAGAACTCGCCGAAAAACTCAATGCGGAAACAAAACAGTACATTGCAAAGAACAATGTTCAACTTTACACCGTTAACGCTATTGACCTTGCCGCCGAAATCGGTCTCGGCAAGAGAACAAACACAATTCTTCAGGCTTCTTTCTTCGCTCTTGCAAACGTTCTTCCCAAAGACGAAGCAATCGGCTATATGAAAAATGCCGCTATGAAGTTCCTTAAAAAGGGTCAGGATATCGTTGATATGAACCACAAGGCTATTGATGCCGGTTTCGGTGCATTCAAAAAGATCGATGTTCCCGCCGATTGGAAAGATGCGGTTGACACCGTTGAAACAGTTAAAGCGGAAGGCCCCGCAAAACTCGTTAAGATGGTTGACAGCATCATGAAACCCGTCGGTTCAATGGACGGTGACTCTCTCCCCGTTTCTGTATTTACAGACCACGCAGACGGCACATTCGAACAGGGTGCTTCCGCTTACGAAAAACGCGGTGTTGCCGTTATGGTTCCCGAATGGGATCCCACAACATGTGCAAAATGTAACAAATGCGCTTATGTATGTCCTCATGCGACAATTCGTCCCTTCGCACTTGATGCCGACGAAGTCGCAAATGCTCCCGAAGTTCTTAAACTTGCGGAAAAACCCATTGTTAAGACAGATTACAAATTCTCACTCGCTGTTTCTCCCCTCGACTGTATGGGTTGCGGTGTATGTATCGGCGTTTGTCCCACATCTTCTCTTAAAATGGTATCCCGTGAGAGCCAAGACGCTCAGCAGGTCGCATTCGATTACTGCGTAGCAAACGTAACCGAAAAAGAAGGCGTTGCTTCACCCGCAACAATCATTTCCAGCCAATACAAGAAACCCTTGCTTGAGTTCTCCGGTTCTTGCGCAGGTTGTGCGGAAACCGCATACGCTCGCCTTGTTACCCAACTTTTCGGCGACAGAATGTATATCTCCAACGCAACAGGTTGTTCGTCAATTTGGGGTGGCCCCGCAGCAACATCTCCCTACACAACAAACAAACAGGGTCACGGCCCCGCATGGGCTAACTCCCTCTTTGAAGATAACGCAGAACACGGCTTCGGTATGCTTCTCGGTCAAAACGCAATCCGTAACAGCCTTATCGCCAAGGTAGAAGAAATCGCCGAAAGCGAATGTGCATCGGATGAAGTTAAATCCGCCGCAAAAGCATATCTCGACACAGTTAACGACGGTGAAAAGAACGGTGTCGCTGCCGACGCTCTTGTCGCAGCACTTGAAGGTGTTGACTGTGACACATGCAAATCAGTTCTTGAAAACAAAGAATACCTTTCAAAGAAATCCGTTTGGATCTTCGGCGGTGACGGTTGGGCATACGACATCGGCTTCGGCGGTGTTGACCACGTTCTCGCAAGCGGTGA
>CAYPAB010000078.1:0-5785 GCA_964408605.1 uncultured Eubacteriales bacterium | reverse complement strand
GTTTTATGCTACGAACAAACCTTGCCACCTTAGTGTACAACTTCGGGCAAACAAAAAAGCCGACACCTTGTTTTTGTTCGTTTCCTCCGTTATGTATCTTTTTTCTGTCCCCTTACAAAAAGGCTGTAAAAAACTTGCGTTTTTTACAGCCTCTGATTATTTTTATAAATTTATTTTTTTTCTGTTATAAACACCCTGAATAACGGCAAGCATGCATCAAAGAAACCTTTGTAACTTTCGCAATAATCTCTGTCACAGCGTGAACGCTTGCAACCGCCACCACGACAAAGCGAAAAATATTTACAGTTTTTGCATTTTTCGGCGTGAACCAAACTTTCTTTTAAAAAATCGGTGGCTTTTTCGGAGTGTGCCAAAGTGTCGAAGTTTTCATCGCTGTTTATGTTGCCCAAAAGCCACTCGTCGGTACAGTAAAAATCGCAAGGGTAAATATTCCCGTTGCCCTCCGCAACAAACTGATGCATACAGTGACCGCATATACCGCATTGCTCGGTCGGGTTGCCCAAGAACAGATGCACGATGTTGTCAAAATAACGTATGCTTGTGTAATTACCTCGCACATATTCTTTGACATAAAAATTGAAACCGTTTATGAGAAAATGCCTGTACTGTTCCGGCGTCATATACAGTTCGCTGTTGCTTTTTTCACCGAACGGGCGAAGACACGGAATAAACTGCAAATATTTGAAGTTTCGCTTTTTGAAAAATTGCAAAATGCTGTTGATGTTTTCGGAACATTTGCCCGTTAAAACGGTAAGAATGTTAAAGTCAACACCGTATTTTGTGAAAATATCGGCTGTTTTCAGCGTTTTGTAAAAGGCGTTGTTACCTTTTTCATCAATGCGAAAAGAGTTGTTTCCGAAATCACCGTCAAGGCTTAAACCGATAAGAAAAGCGTTGTCCTTAAAAAATTTTGCCCATGAATCGTCAATAAGCGTTCCGTTCGTTTGCAAGCCGTAAAAAATGCGACTGCCTTTGGCGTTGAGTTCTTTGACTTTTGAGCAAAAAGTTTTGAAAAAATCAAGACCTCGCAGTGTCGGTTCACCGCCTTGAAAAGCGAAAGCGATACTTTCGCCGTCGGCAAAATCCAACGCTTTTTTGATTAAATTTTCGGCTGTTTCTTCGCTCATCATACCGAAACTTTTAACATCACGGTGATCGGTGACATCGTGATAAAAACAGTATTCGCAACGCATATTGCAAAGACTCGAAGCCGGTTTTATCATAATTGAAAGCGGCGGCAAACTAACACCTCATTTTATCGCAGTATTATTTTTTCTTGTAATATTCTTCGTTTATACCTCGACGGTTACTTTTGAAACCGTTCATAATTTCCGTGATTTTTTCGTTCATTTCGTCTGCAACAGTCGGATAAACGGAGGAACGGTTAAGATTTTCGCCGATATCGTCGCTGAGTATATGAAGCCAGTTTTTTCTGAATTTGTCGAAAAATGCGGAGTTGTCGTTTTGTATGCTTCGGTAATATTTGAAAGTTATGTATTCGTTATCCGTAAGAACGGGATATTTATAGTTTTTGTATTCCTCACGTGACAAAACATCGGAGGTTTCCACCGTGTATTGAATCGCTTTCAGTTTTTCACGTTTCATGTGAAGAATAGGATGTTCTTTAGTGTGAATCACGGTGTCGTTCTTCAAAAGCGGAAGAAGTGAAACGCCGTCAATATCTCTGTCGGAGGGTAAATAATTTGTTTGACCGCCGTTACCCGTGATACCGCAAAGTTCAATAAGAGTCGGGAACATATCAACAAGCGTTGCACTTTGCGAACGGGTGCTGCCCTCTTTCCAAAGACCGTTGTTGTTGCCCCAGCGAATCATACAGGGGACTTTTTGACCGCCGTCATACGCAAGGTATTTACCGCCACGAAGTTCACCAACCGAGCCCTCAAGAGCGGGGCCGTTGTCACTTGTGAAAACAATTACGGTGTCATCCATAACGCCGAGTGTTTCAAGCGTGTCGAAAAGTTCGCCGAGATAGTAATCGAATTCCGTAATGCAGTCGGCGTATGTACCCATACCGGTCGAACCTTCAAATTCGTCACCGACGAAAACAGGTGCATGAGGCCACGGTGTGGCGTAATATGCGAAGAACGGCTCATCGCTCTCGGTTACTTGCTCGGTGATCCAGTCGGTTATTTCCTCGTGGATCCACTTCGTCATTTCGCCTTGGTCTTTTTTGCCGTTTTCATCTTTGAGGTCGTCTGTTCCTTTAACGATTTCATATTCGCCGTTTTCTTCCGAAACGTGATAGAACGGTGTCATATCGTTAACGTGATGACTGCCGTAGAAATAGTCGAAACCTTGGTTTGTGGGCAAATATTCACCGTAATCACCCAAATGCCATTTGCCGAAAGCACCGGTGTTGTAACCGGCGTTTTGGAACACTTCTGCAATTGTGATTTCATCACCGAGCATACCGTCGCAGTTGTTACCCATCTCAACGGAGTTGAAAATTCTTGTTTGTGCAAAAGGCGAGAGCGTGTCGATTGTGGGATAAATAACGTTATCGGCATATCCCCTGAACGGATATCTGCCCGTCATAAGAGCGAATCTTGCGGGGGAGCATACGGAGTAACTTGAATAGAAGTTATCGAAATTGATGCCTTCTTCACCGATTCTGTCCATATTAGGTGTATCGAAAATCGCACCGTTGAGCGATGTGTCGGCGTAACCCATATCGTCCATAAGAATAAAAAGAACATTGGGATTTCCGGATTTGACTTTGTCAACACCGTTGAGGTAATCGTCGTGACCTTCCCAAAGGCGTGTAACATTAGGTTCGGAACGCAAGTTCATTGTGAGAACGTAAAAAACGGTCGTACCCGCAAGAAAAACGCTTAATACGGAAGAAAGAACACGGTTTAAAGTTGTTTTGTTAACAGTCTTTTTAACAACCGTTATAAGCAAAATAACCGCAACAATGCAGGGCAAAAGCAACAGTAATCCGCCGCCGAGCCTTGTGAGGAAATTGCCCTCACCCGCAAAAAGCGGATTTTCGACACTTGACCAACCGGCTTTTCCGCTTGAAAACGCACCGAAACCGGCATCCGCACCCCAAATCAAAAAATAGAGAAAAATACCGACACCCGATGAGCAATAGCCGACCAAAAACCATTTGTAAAGTTTTTTGAAGAAAACGATACCTATAAAAATGATCGCACTTACAATGCACATAAAAGCAACGTTTACAACAGCCAAAAGGTTCAGACGTAAAATGTTGAGAACCAATGCAAGAATTACACCGATCACACCGATTATGACGGGAAACGGTTTTTTGCTTTTTTCAAAAGCGATACTTTTTTTCATAATGATACCCTCATTTCATGAATGAAATTCATCTGTATTTTACAATATTGCAGAAATAAATACAATAGAAAAACTGCCCGAAATTCGAGCAGTTTAATATACACATTAAACGATACTTACCGAAACCGATTATCGCCGAAGCGACTGTTAAACCGATACGGAAATAACGTAATCGTTGTTGCTGAACAGTTTTGTTATTTCTTCGGGAGATACGTGACTCTGTGTTCTGACGGTGAAAAGGCAAACGAATTTTTCGTTTTTCTTTTCGACCGAATCCGATAAAATGGAATATCCGTTTTCGTTGAAGGTGTTTATAACGCTTTCAACCGCTTCGGCATCGTCGACAAGTTTCATGCTTATCGAAGCCGTGCCCGTGTTTTCAACGGGAAGAAGTTTATGTATTGCGATTTGAACGATAAGAAGGATCAATGTTGAATAAACCGCAATACCGTACATTCCCGCACCTGCGGCAAGACCGATGCCCGCAGTTGTCCAAACACCGGCGGCGGTGGTAAGACCTTTTACGGTGCCTTTGTAAACGATGATACCCGCACCCAAAAAACTGATGCCGGTAACAACTTGTGCGGCGAGACGGGCGCCGTCGAGGTTCACGTGTTCGGCGTAACCTATGATGTCGAAAAAGCCGTATTTACTGACTATCATAATCAAGGCGGAACCCAATGCGACTATTATGTGAGTTCTTATGCCGGCTTCTTTTTGACGGTAAGTTCTTTCAATGCCTATTGCGGCACCGCAAAGAACGGCGGTGACAAGCCCCAAAAGATAAGGTAAAAAACTTTCGAGTTTAAACGTTACCAAAAAGTCGTTTATTACTTCCGAAAAGTTGTATACGGGTGTAACATCCAGTAACAAAATATCACTCCTAAAGCCAATTTATAATATTTATACATTATATACCATATTTCAATTAATGTCAAATGCGTAAAACGGTCATAAAACTCGTCTTGAATACATAACTATTTGTTGTAATATGTTCAGGAGGTAAATCATATGACAGAAACAAGCATTTATAAAGATATTGAAACCAGAACCGGAGGAGATATATACATAGGTGTTGTGGGGCCCGTTCGAACGGGTAAGTCGACATTCATAAAGCGATTTATGGATACTTTGGTCATTCCGAACATCGGCAGTGAATATAAGCGTGAAAGGGCACAAGACGAACTTCCTCAGTCGGCTACGGGAAGAACGATAATGACGACCGAGCCGAAATTTATACCGGAAGAAGCGGTGAAAGTCGAGTTGCCCGATAACGCTTCACTCAACGTAAGGCTTATCGACTGTGTCGGCTACATTGTGCCGAGTTCACTCGGATATGTTGAAGAAGATAAACCGAGAATGGTCAAAACACCGTGGTATGAACACGAAATACCTTTTAATATGGCGGCGGAAATCGGCACTCGGAAAGTAATAACCGAGCATTCTACCATAGGGCTTCTTGTTACAACCGACGGAAGCATAAGCGACATCCCACGGGATGAGTACGAAGAAGCCGAGGAACGTGTTGTGAACGAGTTGAAATCAATAAACAAACCGTTTGTTATGCTTCTTAATTCAACTTCGCCCGACAACACTCAAACGGTAACTCTCGCATCGAAACTTACCGAAAAATATAATGTTCCCGTTATACCGGTAAACTGCCTTGAAATGGATGAAAATTTAATAAAAGATGTGCTTTCGGCGATTTTATATCGATTCCCCGTTTGCGAAATAGGTATAGGCTTGCCGAATTGGGTGATGGGTCTTGAGCGTGAACATTGGCTCAGAGCATCAATTTGCGCAAGCGTAAAAGAGGCATCACAGTGCATCGGCTGTGTGGGAGATGTAAGTTGCATAACAAAAGGTCTTTCCGAAAACGAATATGTGATATCCGCCGAAATATCGAACCTTGATTTGGGAAAAGGCTGTGCAACGGTGAAAGCGGTTCTTTCTCAGGAACTCATTTATAAAATAATCGAAGAAGAAACGGGTTTGCACATAAACGGCGAAGAAGAACTTATCGACAGTTTGAAAAATCTTTCGGAAATCAAAGCGAAATATGACCGCATCAAAAACGCTCTCGACGAGGTTGAAGCAACGGGTTACGGTATCGTTATGCCCGATATTGACGAGTTGACTTTAAAAGAACCGGAAATAGTAAAACAGGGCGGAAGATACGGTGTGCGACTTTCTGCCTCCGCACCGTCAATACATATGCTGAAAACGTGCATAGAAACCGAAGTTGCACCCGTTGTCGGCACGGAAAGTCAATCGGAAGAACTTTTAAAATACCTTCTCACCGGCTTTGAAGAAGATCCGCTTAAAATATGGGATTCCGATATTTTCGGAAAATCCTTGAGCGAACTTGTCAACGAGGGCTTGAGAAGTAAACTTTGCCATATGCCCGTTGATGCCCGCTCAAAAATCCAAGAAACACTCGAAC
>CAYPAB010000077.1:0-6347 GCA_964408605.1 uncultured Eubacteriales bacterium | reverse complement strand
CTATTATGTTATACACGCCTTCTCTTGGGCGGACGGCAACCGTTGTGAGGAATGGGAGTTACATCCTTGATGAGTGTAACATCAAGTCCGGCAACCTGTAATGCTCTGATTGCGGCCTCTCGTCCTGCACCGGGACCTTTAACATAAACTTCAACAGTTTTCATACCGTGCTCAATAGCGACCTTTGCCGCGGTTTCAGCGGCGGTTTGAGCGGCGAAGGGTGTGGACTTACGAGAACCTCTGAAGCCCATTTCACCGGCGCTTGCCCAAGAAACGGCATTGCCTTGAGTATCGGTAATTGTAACTATCGTGTTATTGAAGGTGGATTGGATATGAGCCGCACCGCGTTCAATATTTTTACGCTCACGACGTTTGCGTGTTCCGACTTTTTTGCCGGTAGCTTTTGTAGCCATACTAATACCTCCTTCGACTTATTTCTTCTTGTTTGCTATTGTCTTCTTGGGACCCTTACGAGTACGTGCGTTTGTTTTTGAACGCTGACCTCTTACGGGAAGCCCTTTTCTGTGGCGAACACCACGATAGCAACCGATTTCAACAAGTCTTTTGATATCGAAAGCTGTTTCACGACGAAGGTCACCTTCGACCTTTACGTTGTGATCAATATACTCACGTAATTTTGCTACGTCTTCTTCGGTAAGATCCTTAACTCTGGTGTCAGGATTTACGCCTGTAGCTGCGATAATGTCGCTGGCAGTCTTGCGGCCGATACCGAAAATATAAGTAAGACCGACTTCGACTCTTTTATCTCTTGGTAAATCAACACCTGAAATACGCGCCATTTGTCAGTTGCACCTCCAAAAATTGGTTTGCGTAAAGGCTTAGCCCTGACGCTGTTTGTGCTTGGGATTTTCACAGATTACCATTACTTTTCCCTTGCGCTTGATTATCTTGCATTTTTCGCAAATTTTCTTGACAGAAGGTCTGACTTTCATTAGAATACCTCCTAAAATTCAACTTTTGCCTTAATTATTTCGAACGCCATGTAATACGCCCACGTGTAAGGTCATATGGCGACATTTCGACTGTAACCTTATCGCCCGGAAGAATTCGAATGTAGTTCATTCTGAGTTTTCCGGAAATATGGGCTAAAATTTTATGACCGTTTTCAAGTTCAACTTGAAACGTCGTATTGGGCAACGCTTCAATTACGGTACCCACAACCTCGATCATATCGTCTTTCGACATAACAAATACCTCCCAGACTAATTTTGTTGTTCATTCTGTTTTTGTTTAAATCTTTGTCATTATCAACGGTCCGCTGCTTGTAATGGCTATTGTATGCTCAAAATGAGCGGACAGTTTGCCGTCGGTTGTTTTTACCGTCCAGCCGTTGGACAAGGTTTTAACAGATGCCTTACCTTCGTTAATCATTGGTTCAATGGCAATTGTCATGCCCGGCACCAAACGTACTCCTCTGCCGGGAGTTCCGTAATTAGGCACCGCCGGGTCTTCATGGAGTGTGGCTCCGACGCCGTGACCTGTATATTCCCTGACAACCCCATAGCCACGATCCTCGCAATATGTTTGAATCGCACTGCCGACATCACCGAGTCTGCCGCCGGAAACCGCCTTTTTTATGCCTACATAAAGGCTTTCTTCGGTGGTTTCAATCAGCCGCTTCGCCTCTGCGGAAATATCTCCGCAAGCGAAAGTAGCGGCATTATCACCGGTATAACCGTTGATACAGGCTCCGAGGTCGATACTTACTATGTCGCCTGCTCGCAAGATGTGGGATTTATCGGGAATACCATGAATAACCTCGTCATTTATGGAAATGCATGCGGCGGCGGGAAAACCGTTATAGCCCAAAAAAGTGGGTTTTGCACCTTTACTTTCAATGAACCTTCTGGCGATTCGGTCAATCTCCCAAGTTGAAACTCCGGGTTCGACCGCCTCTCCCGCAACCTTGAGTGCTTCGGCGGAAATCCTGCATGCTTCAAGCATTTGCTTGATTTCCTTATCACGTTTAAGCACAATCATGCTTAATCCTCCAAAACCTTAAGGATGGATGCTGTAATCTCATTAATGGGAGCAGTACCTTCTACGATGCGAAGTTTTCCGCATTTTTCGTAATAATCCTTTAACGGTTCGGTCTGTTCGTGGTAAACTTTGAGTCTGTCGAGAACTGTTTCGGGAGCGTCATCTTTACGAATTGAAAGATCGCCACCGCAACTGTCACACACGCCTTCGACTTTAGAGGGCTTATTTTCAATGTGATAAGAAGCACCGCAAGCCTTACATACGCGTCTGCCGGACATTCTGTTTACAACGTTTTCATCGGGAACTTCGATATCAACAACTTTGTCGATAACAATTCCCATATTATCGAGAGCCTCTGCCTGAGGAATTGTACGGGGGAATCCGTCAAGGATAAAACCGCCGTTACAATCTTCGGCTGCCAACCTATCCTTGATGATGCCGATAACGACATCATCGGGAACAAGTTTGCCGGCTTCAATAAACGATTTTGCCTTAAGTCCCATTTCGGTACCGGAAGCGAGTGCTTCACGGATTATGTTACCTGTGGAAACAGTGGGAATCTTAAGTTCAGCGGCGATGATTTCCGCCTGAGTACCTTTGCCGGCACCGGGGGCACCGAGAAAAATAAGTTTCATTACACAAGCCCTCCCAAATCAATCAAGGAAGCCTTTATAATGGCGGAGCATCATCTGACTTTCAAGTTGTTTAACAGTTTCAAGAGCAACACCAACCATAATGATGATTGAAGTACCGCCGAGTGAAATGTTCATACCCTTTCCGTCACCGAGAACGAGTTCGGTAATAAGCGAGAACAAGTTCGGGAACAAAGCAACAACGCTGAGAAGCAATGCGCCGAGAAGGATAATTCTTGAAATAATTTTTTGGATATACATAGCAGTGGGTTTGCCGGGACGAAGTCCGGGGATCGTACCGCTGTTGCTACGGATATTGTTTGCCATTTCAGTGGGATTGTACTGAATGGCCGCATAGAAATATGCGAAGAAGATAATCAACACGAAGTAGATTACGCAATAAACGGGGTTTGTTGCATCAAACAATCTGAAGAACTTATCTACACCGCTGCCATCCGTGATTTTGTTAGCAACAAAAAGTTCAATCGTGGGGGGAAGCGAGAGAATGGAACTTGCAAAGATAACGGGCATAACGCCACTCATGTTAACTTTGATCGGAATGTGTGTGCTTTGACCACCGTACATTTTACGGCCTACAACTCTCTTTGCGTACTGAACGGGGATTCTGCGTTCTGCGTTGTCCATCCAAACGATGTATGCGATCATAAGAATGTAACAAACAACAACGAACGGTGCGAGGAAGTAGTAAATACCGCCTCTTGAGAAATAACCGCCTGTTTCGGTACCGAAAAGCATTGTCATCTCTGTGGGGATTCTGGAAATGATACCCGCAAAAAGAATTATCGAGATACCGTTACCGATTCCCTTGCCGTTGATTTGTTCGCCGAGCCACATAACAAGTGTTGTACCTGCCGTGAGAACTGCGATAACAACGATTGCTTGGAACACAGTTGCGAATTTGCTGTCACCGTCATAGAAAAGATAACCTTTGGCATTGAGGTAAATGAAATACGCAACGCTCTGAAGAAGTCCGAGAGCAAGTGTTACATAACGAGTGATTTTTGCGATTTTCTTTCTGCCTTCTTCACCCTCTTTTGAAAGTCTTTCAAGAGCGGGAATAGCAACCGTAAGAAGTTGGATGATAATCGAACTGTTGATATACGGTGTGATAGAAAGAGCAAAAATAGTACCGTAGTTAAATGCATCACCGGTCATCATACTCAAATAGTTGAGGAATGTTGTACCCGATTCGGGGTCGATAAGACCCGTCGACGGAATATCAACAAACGGAACCGGAATGTTTGCACCGATTCTGAAAAGCACTACGATGAATGCCGTAAAAAGAATCTTTTTTCTTAAATCGGGGATTTTCCATGCGTTAACTAAAGTCTGAAACACGTCAAATCACCTCTGCCTTTCCTCCGGCAGCCTCAATTTTAGCCTTTGCTGCATCAGAATAAGCATTAACCTTAACAGTGAATTTCTTTGTGATGTCACCATGTGCAAGTACTTTTACACCGTCAAGTGTTTTATTGACAAGACCTGCGGCTTTAAGTGCGTCTATATCGATAACAGCACCGTCCTCAAATCTGTCCTCAAGAGCGGCTACGTTAACGATAGCGAACTCTTTGCCGAAAATATTAACAAAACCTCTTTTGGGAAGGCGTCTTTGCAAAGGCATTTGACCGCCTTCAAAACCGGGTCTCATTCCACGACCGGCACGTGCCTTCTGGCCTTTATGACCCTTACCGGCTGTTTTGCCTTGGCCCGAAGCGGGACCACGACCGATACGCTTAACTTCCTTTTTGGAACCGGCGGCGGGTGAAAGCTCGTGAAGCTTCATATGTTGCACCTCCTTGCTTATTCTTCAGTAGCCTCAATAAGATGAGCGATTTTTGTAATTTTGCCTTTGGTTGCCGCATTATCGGGCTGAACTGATACATCACCGATTTTGTGGAGACCTAACGCATAGGCGGTGGCAATTTGATCTTTTTTGGAGCCGATAAGGCTCTTTACGAGTTTGACTTTAATGTTAGCCATTTGTACCACCCTCCTTAGTCTTTAAAATGCTTAACGGATTTGCCGCGAATGTTCGCAACTTCTTCAACATTGCGAAGTTTCATAAGTCCGTCCATAGTTGCTCTTACAACGTTGCAGGGGTTGTTGGAACGAAGTGCTTTTGCACGAATGTCCTTAATGCCGACTGTCTCAACAACAGCACGAACGGGGCCACCTGCGATAACGCCGGTACCGGGTGCTGCGGGCTTGAGAAGTACAACGCCTGCGCCGAATTTACCGATAATCTCGTGAGGAATGGTTGTTCCTTTAAGAGCAACCTTGACGAGATTTTTCTTTGCGTCCTCGATACCTTTACGAATAGCATCGGGAACTTCGTTTGACTTTCCTAAGCCAAAACCTACTGTGCCTTCACCGTCACCGACAACAACAAGTGCCGAGAATTTCATAATTCTACCGCCCTTAACTGTTTTAGATACACGGTTTATAGCGACAACTCTTTCTTGAAGTTCAGAGTCTTTGCGAGCTGCATCGAATTTAGCCAAAGTAATTCCTCCCTTTCTTAGAAGTTGAGGCCGCCCTCACGGGCGCCTTCGGCCAAGCTCTGGACACGGCCGTGATAAATGTAACCGCCGCGGTCGAAAACAACATCTTTAATGTCTTTTGCCGCTGCACGCTCTGCTAACAACTTGCCTACTTTAAAGGCTGCGTCCTTGTTTCCGCCGTAATCCTTGAAGTCCTTTTCAACAGTTGAAGCGGAAACGAGTGTAACACCGTTTACGTCATCTATCAACTGAGCATAGATATGCTGAAGAGAACGGAATACATCGAGACGGGGGCAAGCGGCAGTACCGCTTATTTTACCACGTACTCTTTTATGACGCTGAACCCTTGCTTTATTAGTGTTCGGTCTTTGTACCATTATTTCTTCACCTCTTATTCGAATTCAGGGATTATTTACCGCCCTTACCGGCCTTACCTTCCTTACGACGGATAACTTCATCAACATACTTGATACCTTTACCCTTGTAAGGTTCCGGAGGTCTGTGACCCCTGACTTCGGCAGCAAACTGACCAACCTTTTGCTTATCAGGACCGGAAATGATGATTTTGTTGGGAGAAGGAACTTCAATTGAAATACCTTCGATTTCGGGTACTGTAACACTGTGTGAATAACCAATGTTAAGCACAAGATCTTTACCCTGCTTTGCAGCACGGTAACCGATACCGTTGATCTCAAGTTCCTTTTTGAAACCTTCGCTGACACCTTTAACCATGTTGGCGATGAGTGTGCGGTTGAGACCGTGAAGTGAACGGTTTTCTTTTTGATCGTTAGGACGTGATACGGTGATCACGCCGTTATCAAGAGCAACAGTGATACTGTCGTTAACTGTTCTGGTAAGTGTGCCTTTGGGGCCCTTAACGGTAACAGTATTTCCGTCGATCTTGACATCAACGCCTGCCGGAACGGCGATCGGCATTCTGCCTATACGTGACATAATACTGTACCTCCTTACCAAATGTATGCAAGAACTTCGCCGCCGATATTGGCTTTGCGAGCGTCCTTATCAGTCATAATGCCCTTTGATGTTGAAAGGATAACGATGCCGAGTCCGTTTTGAACTTTGGGCATATCCTCACAGTTTGTGTAAATGCGGAGTCCGGGTTTGGAAACTCTGCGGAGCCCTGTAATAACCTGAGACTTGTTGGGACCGTATTTGAGAGCGACCTCAATGA
>CAYPAB010000076.1:0-6370 GCA_964408605.1 uncultured Eubacteriales bacterium | reverse complement strand
TTTCGTTTTATACAGTTTTTAAAAACCGTGTTGCGTTAGGTTTCCGTCACCTTAATGTGATTTCCGTCGTCTGATACGTCTTACACGGTTGATATGGCGTTCGAAGTCGCCGTTTTCGATAAGTTGCGCCAAAACATACTGTTCAAGCACGGGAACGGTGCAAGAATAAAAGCCGACGGTTTTTTCATACTGCTCCAAAAGTCCCACGGGCAAAACCACATAGCCCACACGAACAGACGGTGCAACGGTTTTTGAAAACGTGTTCATATAAACCGTGCGTTCGCTGTCGAGTGAAAAAAGCGTTTCCTCCGCTTTCATCGAAACCGTAAATTCGGAGTCGAAGTCATCCTCGATAATATAGCCGTCACGCTCATTCGCCCACTTTATATATTCGCTGCGTTTTGAGGCGGAGGCTGTGACACCGCTTGGAAAACTGTTGAACGGCGTTACGTGTAAAACGGTTGATTTCGCTTTTGCCAATTCGGAAGTTTTGATTCCGTCGACGCCCATTTTCAGCAACTCACAGTCAACGCCGTTTGCGATATAAACTTTTCTGATTTTTTCATACGACGGATCTTCAATTGCGACACCTCTATGCCTGCCTAACGTTTGCACAATGATGCTGTAAAGATATTCCGCACCCGAACCGATGATTATTTGCCGTGCTTCAACTTTTATTCCTCGACTTCGTGCAAGATAAGACGCTATTGCCCCGCGAAGTTCACGGCAACCGTTATTCGGGGATTTCACCAAAAGTTCGTTTGAATATTCGCTTAACACCTTTCGCACCGTTTTGCAGTAAACGGAAAACGGAAATTCGGTATCGACATTTCTGTAGCGGTGCTCCTCGCAACCGTTCGGGTTTTCAAAAACGGGAAAACAGTCCCCTACGTTATATATAACATAATAACCGCTTCGCTGACGTGACTCGGCGTACCCCTCCTCGCAAAGGAGATTGTATGTGTGTTCGGCGGTGATCACGCTGACGCCCGTTTCGGTCGCAACAAGCCTTTTGGAGGGAAGTTTTGCTCCGTATTTATACGCACCGTTTACAATATCCGCACGTATTTGCTTATATAACTGCACGTAAGCCGGTTCTTTTTTTCCTTTATCTATGCTGTAAATCATAAGTAATACGAAGCCTTCCCTTTCTCGAAGTCTGTTCACGGTAAAATTATATTACATCGCACTTTAAATGTAAAGAAAATTAAGTCCGAGATTTTTTAAAATTCCCTAAAAGAAAAAACGCCGTAAATATAAAAAATATAAAATTTTTCTTGACTAACGATGATGTTGGTGTTATACTCTAAAGGCAGTTTCGATCTTGACAACGAAAAACAAATATTCACGGGGCATTAGCTCAGCTGGGAGAGCGCTACACTGGCAGTGTAGAGGTCAGCGGTTCGATCCCGCTATGCTCCACCAAAAAATTCCGTTCACGAATGTGGGCGGAATTTTTTACTTATTCACTATTAACTATTCACTACTCACTATTAACTATTAACTACTCGCCGATTTTCCAAAAGCCCCGAAAATGTTTTTTAAATAAACACTTGACAACGGGTTAAACTGATAGTATAATATCACTCGTTCCTAGCGGGATAGTGTAACGGTAGCACGACAGACTCTGACTCTGTTTGTTGGGGTTCGAATCCCTATCCCGCTGCCATAAAAAAATCCTTTGTCTGACGACAAAGGATTTTTTTACTGAATCCCACTTCCGCACGGGATAAATCCCACTTCGTGGGATGAAATCACTTCGTGGTGAAATCCGACTTCGTCGGGATGTAGTACGATTTTAATTTAATCCGCTATGCGGATTTCATCCGAGTTCTGCGAGGATTTCATCTTGCTTGCTCGATTTCATTGAAGTTTAAAAACTTTTCAAGTGATGCGTTCCTTCGGTGCGTGAAGCGACACTTCTCATCATAAAGCGCCTTCGGGCGTGGGTGACGCACTTAACTTCACTATGTCATCGGCATAACTTCACTTGGCGAAGTCGAACTTCACTGAATATTGTTAATTAACCGTGTCTGTAATAAGATATACATAATTTGGATGTGTTTTGTCTGAAAGCAAATCGAAAACACAGTCCATGGATTTCGAAGTATCCATATCTCGCTGACAACACTTCCCAATCATAAATTATTCAAGGCTCTGCAACGACTGTTTTAAGTCAACTGCAGAGCCTTGCTTTTATTTTACTTCGGAGAAAAGCCACACTTCTTAATTCTGCGCTGCTTATTACCAATGTAAATAGGTGTACCCTTGGGAATGGCATCTTTTTCGTTAAAGCCGATTCTATTTTGAACTGTCGTTCAAGCCTTGTAAATACGCAAGTGCCAGTTGTCTGTTGGTTTCGGAAAGCGAGTCAAATAAATTCAAAAGAATGGCTTCATCTACCGTGCATTTTTTTACCGCAACTCTTTCCTCCGATAAACCCATAAGATAATCTATTGATACTCCGAATATTTGCGAAAGTTTAACAAGTGATAAATAACTTGGATAGTGTTTACCGCTTTCGTATGCGCTTACAGTCTCCTGCGAAACGCCCAACTCAATGCTCAATCTTATTTGTGACATATGTTGTTTCTTTCGTAATTCTTTAATTCGATTTTCCATTTTTAGCACCTCTTTTAAAAAACTTTACAATATATACTTGCAAATAATAGAGGTTTATGCTATAATCATTACAACATACACTTGTAATAAGTCTGGTGACGAAAAAATGAATAAGGCGAAAAAGAAATATCAACACTTCGTAAATCTTTACTACACAACATCTTTTTTGCAATTTATTATAATAGCGGTTTATTTGTTTATTATCTTTTCAAAAGGATATGTGTATATTGTTGACATCGTAAAAAATCGCTCTGCTTTTAACTTTGCAAGTTATTTTTTACCATATTTTTTACCATATTTATTACCGTATCTACCTGTAATTGCGATTACAATATTGACCTTATTACTTTCCTTTATGCTGATTTCACTTGTTATTCTTCTTGTACCCATTGTTCTTAATGATTTTTGTAAAGAACGCAGATTTCTGTTATGTAAGTTTTCGGCACTCTATTCTTTTAGTATTTATACTTTATCGACTTTTCTCGAAAAGGGTGTTTCGGGATACGTTTTTAATTTTTCAATAACAAAAATAGATATGGAATTCCTGTTTTTCTTATTTCTTCATTTGTTATTTTTTATCTTGCTGTGTGTGTTATCCCATAAAACTAAAACCATAAATATCAAATTAGCAAATACAATCAAAGGCTATGGAAAACAAACTAAAATATAACTTAAAAAAATTACTTTTATTGCTTATTTTCTTTTTACTTTTGTTTTTTTGTTATCGTTGTCCCGTGAAACTCATATTTGGTTTCGATTGTCCGGGTTGCGGTATGACCCGATCGTTTCTTGCGTTAATCAATCTTGATTTTGAAGCAGCGTTTAGATTTCACCCACTTTCCCCTCTTTTTGGAATAGAGGTTTTGTATGTTATTTTACACAATTTTTTCCCAAATAAAATACACATATCAAAAAAAGCGGAATTGATAATCGCTCTGAGCAGTTTAATTTTGTTAATAATCGTTTGGATTTTCAGACGATTTTAAATTTATTTTGGAGGTAAAAAAATGGCAAACAATGTTATGTTTAATGTAGGGGCAAATTTTGACATGTCGGATTTTTCGGAAAAACTTGCCGATATGTACCGTGCAAAAGGATACACTGTTAATGTAGCCTACATGAACGGAACCAGCATGCTCACATTTGACAAGAATACCGGCGGTATTAATATGCTTCTCGGTATGGGTGAGGGCATTAAAGCAACATGTATGCTTTCAAACAACACTTTGTCCATCAATTTTTCCGATGGCGATTGGATTGGAAAGATCGTAGGCTGTGTCGTTGGTTGGTTCTTGTGCTTTGTGCCGGTCATCACGGCAGTAATGGGTATTGTTAAGCAAACAAAATTACCCAAGAGCATTAGCACCGATGCAACAATGCTGGCATCACAATACAACTGATAGAGAAGCGGCAATTTTCGAAAAGAAAATTGCCGTTTCTTTCTATATTATGTTGCTTTGACACATTCGCTCTTTTCGGTGACTCCCGTCGAACATAAAGTTGCGTTTTTTCGGAATCTGTGCTACAATCGACTTACAGGAGGTGAACCGAATGGAAATCATAAAAACAATTTGGTCAACAAACCCGCCGTCGATGTTTGCTACGATATGTCTTGCTTTGTACTTTTTCGGTATGGCTGTGGTGTTTATTTCAAGTCCCTTGAAAAACGCCGAAAGTTTTTCTATAAAGCCCGTCGATAATGCCGGCAAAACCGAGATACGTGTTTATTACGGCGGTATATCTTTCGCTTTGGGCGCATTCCTTTTATATCTTATGTTCGCTCTGGGCACAGGCTATCATTCGCTTATCGGCGGAATGATTTTCGCAACAACCGTTTTTGTTACAAGGTCGATTTTCCTTTGTGTTGACAAGGGATGGAAATGCCCCTACACAAAACTCGCGATCCCCGCGGAAGGTTTGTTTGTAATTGCACTGTGGGTATGTTTCTTCCTGTCGCAAAAATACATATAAATAACAGGAGTGATTCGAATGGAAAGAGTTTGCACGTTTTTAAAAGAAGCGGGAACATATTTTCTTGCCACGACCGATGGCTCTCAACCGAGAGTACGTCCTTTCGGAACGGCTCACATATTTGAAAACAAATTATACATTCAAACCGGCAAAGCAAAGTCGGTATCACGGCAAATCGCAACAAATCCCGATGTTGAAATTTGTGCTTTCAAAGACGGCAAATGGGTTCGTATTTCAGGCGAACTTGTTGAAGACGACCGTGTTGAAGCACGAAAGTCCATGCTCGATGCGTATCCCGAACTTCGTTCGATGTATGACGAAAACGACGGAAACACGCAGGTGTTTTATTTTAAAAACGCCGTTGCGACATTCTCATCGTTCACGTCTGCGCCCGTAAGCGTCGAATTTTAACTCATAATAAAACAGGCGGTAAAAAACACACGTTTTTTACTGCCTGTTTTATTAGACGACTTGGAATATATAAAATTTAAGATAATTCGTTTCCGGAACATTCATAAGTATCGGATGATCGGCACTTTGCTGACGGAATTCGATTTGACGCAGTGAAACGCCCGCATCTTTCGAGGCATCGTTAAGCATCTCTCGGAACAGTTCTTCGCTCATAAAATGCGAACACGAACACGTTGCAAGATATCCGCCTCGCGGTAAAAGTTTCATTGCTTTAAGATTTATTTCCTTGTAACCTCTGTAGGCGCTTTTAACCGTGGAACTGCTTTTTGTGAATGCGGGTGGGTCGAGTATTATAAAATCAAAATCGCACGATTTCGTTTCTTTCATTTCGGTCAAAAGCTCGAAAACATCGGCACACTTAAATTCCATATTTTCGAAGCCGTTAAGTTCCGCATTACGTTTTGCGCTTTTGAGGGCATCTTCGGAAACATCCACGGCAGTCACGAGTTTTGCACCCGCCGCAGCGGCGTTAAGAGCGAAAGCACCTGTATGGGTAAAGCAATCCAAAACCTTTTTGTCTTTTGCGATTTTTCTTATCGCCATACGGTTATACTTTTGGTCGAGGAAAAAGCCCGTTTTTTGACCGTTAATGTAATCAACGGTATATTGGATGCCGTTTTCGGTTATTTGTGTAATGCCGTTCAAATCGGTTCGGAGACCTTCCGCTTTAAAAAAGCCCTTGTACTGTTCCATTCCCTCACGTTCACGTATCGCAACATCGTTGCGTTCATAAACGGCATCTATTGTTTCGCCCTGTTCACGAAGTATCTCGACCAATTTATTTATCAAAAAAGTTTTTATTCTTTCTATCCCCAACGAAAGAACCTGAACAACAAGAATATTTTCGAACCTGTCCACCGTGAAACCGGGGAAGCAGTCCGCCTCGCCGAAAATAAGTCGGCAACATTTATAATCCGTGTCACCCATCACCGTTCGGCGGTATTCGGTGGCGTAGCGTAAACGCCTTTCGTAAAACGCCTCGTCGAATTTATCGTTTGCGTTTCTTGAAATAACACGCACTCTTATTTTTGAATTATCGTTAATATACCCCGAACCCAAATAACGCTCTTTTTGAGAATAAACATCAACAACATCACCGTTTTCGTAAGCACCGTTCACGGCTGTTACCTCGTCACCGAAAACCCACGGATGCCCCGTTTTGAGGTGCCTTTCCCCTTTCGGCGTTATAAATACTTTTGTGTAATCACGTGCCATAGTATCCTCCCAATATATCCGTTGCTTACAAATTATACAACTTCGGCTTCGATATTGCAAGGTGTGACACAAAAGTTAAGTCGAACACAAT
>CAYPAB010000075.1:0-6753 GCA_964408605.1 uncultured Eubacteriales bacterium | reverse complement strand
CCCCGGTGACGGACACTGTAGACACCCCTCCGGTAAGCCCTGAGGGAGAAGAGCAGAACCAGACCCCGCCTGTGGATGGCGAGGAAACGCCTGCCAAGGAGGCCCCCTCGGATGAGGAAAAAGATTCCGACGAGGAGAAGCCCGCCGACCAGGAGGAAGCTCCCGCGGATGCGGAGGAAGGCATTTCCCTCCAGGCTGAGGACGAGAATGTGGATCCTCAGGCCGAGAATGAGGAGACTGCCTGCCTGACGGTGCGGGAGAGTGCCCCCGCCCAGGCTACCACCAGAGTGGGCTCCCTGTATCAGCTGAAGCTGGCGGATGTCTTCCAGGATGCCGAAGGCCACAGCCTGAGCTACAGCTTCACAGGCTCCGTCAGCAACGACAAGATCAAAATCAAGGACGGCGTTTTCTACTTCTCCGTTCCGAAAACGGGCAGCTATGAGGTGACCCTGAAGGCTACCTGCACGGGTGCTTCCGTCAGCCACAAGCTGACCATCACCGTGGAGACCGCTTCTGAGGGCATTGCGGCCCAGTACGGCTATAACGAGACCACCGCCAGCGCTGTCACGGTCTATGTCACTGTCTCCAACGACGGTATGCCCCTGATGGACGAGAATGGCACGGTGCTGTCCCACCTGAAGGTCACGGTGCCTTACTTTGACCTGGGCTCCTACGGCCTGGAGGACTTTTACCGCCTCTCCACCGACGGCGGCAAGGGCCCCTACACCGGGGAGAACGTGATCCAGCGGCCCACGGGTTTGCACCTGTACATCTACCTGCTGGAGCGGTACTACATGGGCCTTCCCGCGGAGAAGTGCGGCAAGGGCACCAGCGGTGTCCTGGATTGCAGCGATAACAAGGGAGTCCTGTACATGGATGCGACCCATGCTTACGACAGCGAGGGTAAGAAGGCTTTGCAGATTACCGGAAGTGCCACCAGCCTGTACATGGTCAATTTCTGGGGCCATGATGAGAACCTGATGTACTTCCGCAACCACTGCTATCCCTACATGAGTGCCGGTTGGGGCGCTACCTCGGACTACATCCTGCTGTCCGATGGGGATACCTGGGATGTGGCCATGTTCTCCAACTGGGACTTCTACCACACCGGTTACTTTGCAAAGTTCGATCAGGATGCCTACACCGCGGAAGTAGGCAAGAGCCTGACGGTTTCCACCCAGAAGTGGGGCACCACCTCGGATTCTACCGACTTTTCCAGCATCACCGGCCTGAATGTGGGCCTGTATAACAGCAGCTGGGAGAAGGTCCAGACCCTGAACTACACCTCTGGCAACAGCCTGACCTTCACGGCCCCGACTGAGGCAGGGGAGTACTACCTGCTGGCCATGGATCCCAATGCCACGGACTCCGTGGATGCCAAGGGCGCTCCCGCCACCGCCCGGGTGACGGTGAAGCCTGTGGCTGTCACTGGGGTGACCCTGGATCAGACCGAGGTCATCCTGGCCCCGGAGGCCACTGCTAAGCTGACGGCCACCGTTACCCCTGAGGACGCGGCGGAAAAGACCGTCACCTGGACCTCTGACAAGGAAGACGTGGCCACGGTTTCCGAGGACGGCACCGTTACCGCCGTTGCCAAGGGTACCGCTACCATCACTGCCAAGGCAGGGGAGATTACCGCCGTCTGCACGGTGACGGTCAATCAGAAGCCCGTGCTGAAGGAGGGCGTTTCCCCCACCAAGGAGGATGTCTGCCTGATGGGCTATGCCTACAACCTGCCGGAACTTCAGAACAACACGGTGTTTGAAGACCCCGACGGAGACAAACTGGACTATACCAGCTATTACTACCAGCGCTCCACCGATGGCGGCAAGACCTGGAGCGAGAAGGCGAATTTCGAGCCCTCTCTCTTCGGCTTCACCACCATCCAGTTTACGGAGACCACGCCGGGAACCTATACCTATCGCTTCCAGGCCTGGGACGGTCATGAATATTCCGACGATACCTATACCCTGACCCTCCATGTGAGCGAGACCGTCACGGAGCCCTACGCTTTCTACGTGAGCAAGGACTACACCGGCGGCTACCCCCAGCTTCGGATCTATGAGGCTGCCGGCGTGGATGCCGATGGCCACGACTACGTGGGCTGGTACAAGAAGGGCGAAGAGACCGTCTATATCTACGATCCTCTGGCCCATGACCTGAAGGAGACCGCCACCGGCTGGACGGTCGACGGCTATACCCTCCATGACTTCGTGCCCGTTTCCCTGACCGACAGCCTCTTCGGCGCGGAGGCTACCGAGGAAAATCCCGCCACCGAAAGCGGCACCGTGGTCAGCAACTACGCCATGTTCTATGCCAATCTGGCAAATGGCAAGTATTCCGTCCGGCTCTATGCCAAGAACAGCGAGACCGGGGAATATGATGTGTATGCCGGAGGTCAGCAGATGATCCTGCCCACCGAGGTCAACGTGGACGGCGGCACCGGCGGCGGCCGGGCCATCTATCTGCGGCAGGTGTCCATCTACACCAACACCAAGAAGGATGACGGCACCTATTTCACCGCGGAGGAGTATGATGCCTCCATCAACATGAACATCATGCAGTGCAAACCTCAGCACGGCGGCGCCTATGTCAAGAGCAGCCAGACCTATTACCCCTTCTATATTTATGCTGCGGGCAATGCCGCAACCTTCACCATCGTGGTCACCCCCAAGGTTGAGGGCTTCGCCGTCAGCCAGCAGATCAACTGCACCCAGGTCGCAGGCTACGGTGCGGTTACCCGGAATATCTCACTGAAGAAGTCCCTGACCCTGACGGTCACGGCCCCTGCCCAGGGTGACTTCGGTCTGTACTTCCAGTGGAACAACTTCAACACCACCGAGGTGGAGCCGGAATCCCGTGAGGTCAACGGCGATACCCAGACTCTGGTGTACAAGTTCTCCGCCGGCAACAGCAACTATACCTGGCGGCTGTCCGATCCCAACGGCACATATGTCACCAAGGCCGGCTGGCTCAGCAGCTCCAACAAGGATGTGGAAATGACGGTTTCCTTTGACCGTACCGACAGGAAATCCCACAGCTTCGCAGGCCTGGGCACCACCGTTGCCCTCCGGGACGAAGCGGATATCCAGGTCTTCCTGAATCCTCTGGGCTTTATGAGCACCTCCGGCACCTACCGGGTCCGGTCCTTCCGAATGTGGGAGCTCATCAACTCCGATACCGCCAATATCATGGTGGAGCCTGACACCCATGTCCAGGTCCTCCAGGGCAACGCCGGGGATATTCAGCAGGTCACCGGCGGCAACGCCGGGGGCAACTGGCTGGATGTGACCCCCACCACCACCGATATCGTGGCAGTCCACTATGACGCCATCGATATGGACACCAGCAACAATACAACCCACGCGGGCTTCTTCCCGGCCACCAACCCCGAGCGTACCGGCGTGTTTATCATGACCAACGCCGGCGCGGGCAATGCCGATGCCCATGTGGTCTATAACCGCAACCCCAGCGCCACCTCCCGCAGTGACGAGTGGGACTACAACTACGACACCTGGTTCTACATGGATACCGATGAAGCACCCACCCTGGACTTCACGGTGTACAAGACCAGTGGCGACGTGTCCGTGTCCTATGCCACGGTTACGACCTCCAGCGCCATGGTCAGCACCCTGTCCGGCTGGCAGAGTTTGACCGCTGACAGCGAGGGCCGCTATTTTGTGGACCTGCGCACCTTCCGGAATGCGGGCACCAAGGGCGGCACCGTCATCATCCGGATGACCGACGGCTCCGGCACCTCCTACCGGCTGGTCCGGGTGGCGGAATCCTCCGTCACCGTGAATAATGTCAGCGCCCCCGGTGAGCCCGTCATGCCCGGCGATACCGTGACACTGACCTTCGACGGCCTGTACCGGTCCGTCAACAAGATCGCAGGCGTGTTCAACCCCACCACCTACAAGCTGCGCTATACCAGCGGCGAGAAGGAAGTGGACGGCACCCTGGGCCAGTACCAGCAGATGGACCGCTCCTCCATCACCCTGACTGTGCCTGAGGATGTGGAGCTGGACGAGAATGGCAAGGGCACCTATGCCTTCTCCAATGGCTATGTTTTCGGCTCTATGTATTCCGCCGCCAACCCCTTCTCCATGATGTACACCATGACCGATACCGGCGTGGGCACCAACTTCAATGCCGTTACCGTCAACTTCTGCCTCCACCGTCTGGCAGACGTGGTCATCGATGTGGAAGAGAAGGTCACCCTGGACCTGAAAATTGCGACTATGGACGGCACAACCGCCGTGGAAGGTGCCACCATCACCCTGAAGGACCGCACCGGCAACGCCTTGACGGCAAATGAAGAGGGCATCTTCGAGGGCCTTTCCTATGGCGACTACACCTATGAGATCGCCAAGGCCGGTTACCTGTGCAACGTCGGCTCCTTCCATCTGGGCACCGAGGACAAAAACGCCGCCGTGGAGGGCCAGGTCACCAAGACCATCGCCCTGACCAAGGGCAGCGAAAACGGCTGGGACGGCACTTCTGTTGCCGAGCCTGCCAAGAATGAAGCCGATGTTTACCAGATCGGCACTGCTGCGGAGCTTGCCTGGTTTGCCCAGGCGGTCAACGGCGGCCAGACCGGCATTTCCGCCGTGCTGACGGCAGACATCGACCTGGCCCAGTACAACTGGACCCCCATCGGCAATAACAGCAAGAAGTTTGCCGGCACCTTTGATGGCAAGAATCATACCGTCCGGAACCTGTCTATCCGCAGCAGCGGCAACTATCAGGGTCTGTTCGGCTGTATCAGCGGCACCAGCAGCGTCCCCGCGGAGGTTCGCAACCTGAAGGTGGAGGGCACCATGACCCTTGGCAATGCCTCCTACGTAGGTATCGTTGGCGGTGCAAGCAATGCGGTGATCCGCAATGTCCATGCCAACGTGGATATCTCCGGAACCAAGGTGGACACCGTGGGCGGTGTGATGGGCGGCAGTGTGGGCAATGCCAGCACGACAACCCTGGTGGAAAACTGCTCCAATGCGGGTGACATCACCGGTTACCAGTATGTTGGCGGCATCGTTGGCAATGTTGCCATCAAGACCGTTACCATCACCGGCTGTGTCAACACCGGTCACATCACCGGCACCTATTGGAAAATCGGCGGCATCGTGGGCCAGAGTGCCGGCCCCGTCAGGGCCTGCTACAATACCGGCCGCATTGACGGCGTCTCCGGCACCGGCGGTGTGGTAGGCTATGCCTCCGGCGCCACTGCCGAGGTCACCAGCTGCTTCAATCTGGGCACCGTTACCGGCAGCAAGGAATATGGCGCTGTGGTTGGCCAATTCAGCAATGGTTCCGCTCCCGCCACGAACCTATACTACCTGGAGGACTCCTGCGAAACCGGCATCGGCAAGCTGGCTACAAGCGGCAAACAGACTGCCCAGGCGGTCAGCTCCGCAACGCTGGCGGGCCGGGATCTGGTGGTAGCTCTGAATGAGAGCCTGGATGCAGCTGCCTTCGGCATGGGCACTGCCCATCCCCTGCTGCTGTGGCAGGGAGGCGCGGTGGCGGTGGTTCCCAACGACCTGAACTGCGACAACATAGTCAACATGGACGATGTTTCCGTATTGCTCAAAGCGGTGAACAACGGCGAAAGCCTGAAGGTCGATGGTGACCTGAACGGTGACGGCCTGGTCAACATGGAGGACATTTCCCTGCTGCTGCAGAAGATCAACGCTTCCGCCGAATAACGCATATTCCGGGGGGAGGTCCCCTCCCCCCACACATGAAAAAAGGAGGAATCTTTTTTGAAACGTATGCTGAGCCTTCTGCTGGCCCTGGTCATGATTCTGGGTGTGCTCCCCATGGCCACTCTGGCAGAAGAAACAACCACCAAGCCCGTGGTTCATCTGACCGCGGACAAGGAAAGCGTCGTGGCAGGGCAGGAAGTCACACTGACTCTGGCCCTGGATGGGGACGTTTCCGGCAGTGTCGCTGGCTGGGAATGGGATTTCATCTATGACAGCGCATACTTTACGATCACCGGATCTGCGGTGGGAGACGCTGCACAGCCGCTGGTCGAGGGCGAACCCGACCTTGCGGTTACGCCTCTGGTAAGCCCCAATCCGGAGTCAAAATGGGAGGTGGATACCTACAGGTTTGCCACTGTTACCAGCGGTAACAGCATCACGACCCATTACCTGAAGAAGGGCACCATCGCCACCCTGACTCTGAAGGCCAAGGAAGACATTGAAGCGGACATTTCCAGTAAGTTCTACTTTGTGCCCATCATTGTCATGAACAGCAGCGGCACGGCCCTGGATGTGGTGGACGCGGATGCTACCACCAACTGGGGCAAGGAGGATTTTGTGGCCAAAACGAAGCCCGCGGAAACCGTCGGCCTGTCTGTTGCCGTGAAGAAGCCTCTGGAACCCATCGGCATCACCGTTTACTATGCCGATAACGGCCGGATTGTCACCGGCAAGGACGGCACCCTGCTGAACTATGCCCCTGTGACCGTCACCGACGTGAATAGCGACGGCAAGTTTACCATGTATGATGGCTTCTACTGCTTCCATGAGAAGTACCACGAAGGCGGCGCGGCCGGCTACGAGGATAATAACTGGATCACCAAGTTCTGGTCCCAGAATACCGCCATGGTCAGCTATGGCCATAACAACGGCTGGGTGTACAGCACTGCCGAAGAAATTGCGGAAGGCGACAGCCTCTGCCTGTTCACCTATCAGGACCAGATGAATTGGTCTGACCTCTTTACCTACTTCGACAGCCTGACCG
>CAYPAB010000074.1:0-6769 GCA_964408605.1 uncultured Eubacteriales bacterium | reverse complement strand
GTAATATAAAACCTTGTGATGTTGTTTTAAGTGTTTCAAATGCCGTTGTCACCATGTACCAATAGGCTGATTTTCCTCATTGGAAAGCGTGAAGTTGGGAACGAGATACTCTCCTTCGTGGCGATAAGTTCCACCCATTTGTTCAAATAATGATTTCATTGCAGTTTTCTCCAATTTTAAGTTTTAGATTTTTCTGCAATATACCGTACCGATTGTCTTTACCACTTCTTTTCAAAACCTTCGTTACGGCACCTCATCATTTGAGAGGTTGTACCTTTTTGCGTATTAAAGCAGCACTTTGTTAAAGGAGTGCTCTGTAGAGTTCGGCAATTTCTTCAACGCTTGTGTCTTTGGGGTTACCGGGACGGCAAGCATCGGCAAATGCGCTTTCCGAAAGGAACTGAATGTCCTCCTCTTTAAGAATGCCTTTAAGGTCTTTCGGGATACCGACTTTTTCGGCAAGTGCGGAAACAGCGGAAACAGCGGCGGTTCTCGCTTCTTCAACAGACATTGCCTCGGTACCTTCAACGCCCATTGCTTTTGCGATATCACGGTATTTATCACCGGTGCATTCCGCATTGTATTTCATAACAGACGGAAGAAGAATTGCGTTGGCAACACCGTGCGGTGTGTCATAAAGAGCGCCGAGACCGTGAGCCATACTGTGAACGATTCCCAAACCTACGTTTGAAAATCCCTGACCTGCGATATACTGCGCAAGTGCCATACCTTCTCTGCCTTCGGCGGTGTTCTCGCAGGCACCGGGAAGATGTTTTGCGATAAGTTCGATTGCTTTAAGGTGGAACATATCGGTCATTTCCCACGCACCTTTTGTGATGTAGCCTTCAATGGCGTGTGTTAAGGCGTCCATACCGGTTGATGCGGTAAGACCTTTGGGCATTGTTGCGGTCATATCGGGGTCGACAACGGCAACTTCGGGAATGTCGTGAACATCAACACAAACGAATTTGCGTTTCTTTTCGGTATCGGTTATAACATAGTTGATTGTAACTTCGGCCGCTGTGCCCGCTGTTGTGGGAACTGCGATTGTGAAAACAGCGTGATTTTTTGTGGGTGCAACACCTTCAAGACTTCTGACATCGGCAAATTCGGGGTTTTCGACGATGATACCGACAGCCTTTGCCGTGTCCATAGCGGAACCTCCGCCGATGGCAACGATGCAATCCGCACCGCTCGTTTTGAACGCCTCAACACCGGATTTTACGTTTTCGATTGTCGGGTTAGCCTTGATTTCGCTGAAAACGGAGTAGGGGAAACCCGCTTTATCCAAAAGGTCGGTAACTTTTGCGCTGACTCCGAATTTGATGAGATCGGGATCTACACAAACAAAGACTTTTTTGAAATTGCGACTTTCAAGTTCGGGAACAATGTTTTCCAAAGCACCCTTTCCGTGGTATGAAATTGTGTTTAATACAATACGGTTTGCCATGCAAACAACCTCCTTGATTTTCGGACTTTGTCCTTTTACACGGTTATTATACATCAAATTACTTGTGAAATCATTAACAATAAGTAAATAGTTGAAATTTTTTCAAAATTCGGTAGGATTGCCAAATTTCACCGTCAAAACCCTTGCAATATTACCATTGTTTTAAACTGTCGGTAATGATATACTGTATAAAATGCAACAACCGTTGTGTTTATTATGAGCAAAATTTGTATTTAACATACATAATACTGGGAGAAATTTATGGATATACCTGCTGTTCTTTTGCGAAAGGCTGAAGAAATTACGGATAAACTTAAAGAAAAATACCCCGAAGCGGCGCCGTTCTTTAAAGGCTGCTTTTTAAACACCATGGAAACAACCGTGACGAAATTAGACGACGGCGGTTATTTCGTTATTACGGGCGACATTCCCGCAATGTGGCTTCGTGACAGTGCGGCGCAACTGACCCATTACATTCGCTATGCAAACGAAGACGAAGACCTTAAAGAAATTATCAAGAGCGTTATCGCACGGCAAGTTGAGTTCGTTTGCCTTGACCCTTACGCAAACGCTTTCAACGCCGCACCAAATTCGCACAGCCATAAAGATGAAACGGATTTTTATCACGATTTGATTTGGGAACGCAAATATGAGGTGGATTCGCTTTGTGCACCGCTGTATCTTGCGTACCAATATTATACGGAAACACTCGATGACTCCGTTTTCACCGAGCAGTTCCGCAAAATGATGTATTTGATTTGCGATGTTTTCAAAAAAGAGCAAAATCACTTTCAAAGTTCGTCGTATTATTTCAACCGTCAAAACTGCCCCCAGCACGACACACTCCCCTGTGACGGCAAAGGCAACGATGTCTCATATACGGGTATGACGTGGTCCGGATTCCGTCCGTCTGATGACAGATGTGTGTACGGCTACCTTGTTCCGTCAAATATGATGGCTGTTTGCGCTCTTAAAAAAGCCGCTAAAATGGCTAACATCGGTTACGAGGATACAAAACTCGAAAGCGAATGCCGTTCGCTTGCTTTCGATATTGACGAGGGTATCAAAGAACACGCCGTTTACGAGCATCCGAAATTCGGCAATATATATGCATACGAAGTGAATGGTAAAGGCGACATTATTCTTATGGACGACGCAAACTCGCCCAGCCTTCTTGCCGCACCGTATTTGGGTTACGCAAAAACCGACGATGAAATTTATATGAACACCCGAAAATTCATTCTGTCAAGCAATAACCCGTGGTATTTCGAGGGAAAAGTCGCAAAAGGTGTCGGCAGTCCGCACACCGGCAACAACAGAATTTGGCACATCGCACTTATAATGCAGGCGTTGACAAGCAACGATAAGCACGAAATCGAAGATTGCCTTCGAATGATAACAACTTCGCATGCGGGCACATTCTTAATGCACGAATCTTTTGACAAAGATGACGACACGCTCTTTACAAGGCCGTGGTTCGCCTGGGCAAACAGCCTTTTTGCGGAACTCCTTATTCGCCTTGCCGAAGACAAGTGATGCAAAACTCAATATTTATGAACAACAGGCTGTAAAAAATTGCATTTTTTACAGCCTTTTTGTAAGGGGATGGATTAGACGAAGGTGTACGGCGGTACATCGAGTGGCGAAGTTTGTTCGTAGCATAAAACACTTGATTTTTTATGTTTGTTGATTTTTTTACTGCGGTTTGCGATTATAAATTCGTATAGACGACACGGTCAAACTACAATGATTTCGAAAGCGGATCATTTTATCGGCGTTTTTTAAAACGTGTGTAAATAATAAAAACGAAGCACCTTTAATGGTACAAACTTTTGAAATAAATATGTTATAATCGCTGTAAAAGTGTAAAAGGAGGAATAAGTATGACTGAATTTCAAGTCGGTGACATAGTCAAATACCGTTTGGGTGGCAAACACGGAGTGGGTCGTGTTCAGTATGTAACGCCCAAAAAAGTACGCATTTTAGATGTAAATAACTATGATGAGTGGGTGGTTTCGAAAGATTGTGTTCAAATTTTGCCTAAAAGTTTTCTTAACAAAGAAACATTTGTAAAGTTCGCACGTTATGAAACAACCGTGGAGGAGGTTTCGGAATGCGGATATCCGGAAAACATCGTCAACGCCGAAGAATATCAAATAACATTGGAAGATTTGTTGTGCGTTTTGGAAAAAGTGATTTCTCAAAGCATTGATTCGACGACATTATCGGATGAATGGTTTTGTTATTTTGATGAAGTTATCGAAAATTCGGAATCCGAAGATGCGGACAATTCTTTTTACAACAGAAATACCGTTATGCTTAAAATCGCCGAAGCGTTAAGAATGTGGGTTTGGGTGGATATCGAACCCGATCTTGAAGCGATTGTTAAAGAAGTTCACGAGTTTCTCGAAGATGAAAACAAGCCTCTTACCGAAAGGCGTTTCCCCGATTACGCAAAATTACATTTACTCGAAATGCTCGACAGCGACAGCGCATTGAACCTTGCAAGCGAAGATGAAGTTTTACTTTATGAACGCTTTGCGGAAGATTTGTGCCGAAGCGGTAATGTTGAGGGCTTGGAGGCAGTGTGTTACGGTTGTTACGGCGGAAACAGGGCGTTCCCTTGCGATTGGAAAAGATCCGAAGAATGCCTTTTGAAACTTTTGGAAAAAAGTTCCGACAGCGAGGAAGCGGCATTTTACGCCAACACATTGGGGTATATTTACTATTACGGCAGAACTACCGACGGCGTTCCGAATTATGAAGCGGCGTATAAGTACTTTTCCTTTGCGGCATTCAGCGGTGTATATGAAGCACGGTATAAAATTGCGGATATGTATAAAAACGGCTACGGCGTGGTTAAAAATTTAAAAACGGCAAGGCATATAGTCACTCTCCTTTATTATGAAAACTTGGAATATATACAAAAAGGAATATTTGATTCGAAATTTGCCGATATCGCTTTCCGTTTGGGAAATTATTGCAAGGCTGATGAAGACATATACGAATCGAATTTTGATGGAATGTTGCTGTGTTATTATCAGGCACGTTTTGCGATTCGTATGAGAATGCTCGAAAAAAATTACTACGGAGACGAAAAAGTTGCCGTTGCCATTGAAAACGCATTGAACGAAACAAAACAACTGATTGATTTTAAACCGCAGAAAAAATACGAAGCGTATTGCCTCGATTATATATTCGGCGACTGTTTCAAAAACGGTCGAAAAATCGATGTGAAAGTCACGAAAATGGCAAACCGCAAATTTAAACTTGTTTTTTCCGCACATAAAAGCGGAGATACATATTACAATAAACTGTTTATTACGATTCCCGAACTTGATATGTGCGGACTTTATGACAAAATAACGGTAACCGCGGTTCTTGAAGATGACGGTTATTTTGTTTGCGGTGAAAACGATTTGGTCATTGATGATATGGATACGGAAAGTTTCTTCTATGACGGCGAAGTCGTGCTTGCGTTCGGTTCTTGCAGGTTCGAAATCAAAAGACCTAAATCCGACGAAAAAACGCATCGCTTCGTTTCGGTTCGCTTCGACACAAACGGTCGCAAATACGATTATCTTTGCGATGACGAAAACATAAAGATAGGCGATGTTGTGAATGTTAAAGCCAACAACGAAGTAAAAGAGGTCACGGTAGTCGATGTTTTCGAAAAAACAGAGTCCGAAACGTCGCTCCCGATAAAAGTTTATAAGAGTATATCGGAAGCCACAAGCGACCTAAAATAGTTTATGCGTTTGACGGAGGCGGTTTTTTGTTCGCTTTCGACGGCAAAAACAAGAGTTTTTACCTCTATACCGAAAAAACTTTGCAAAAATCAATAGTTTTTCGAGTTCGTGCGTGTTGTTTGCGATTTTATATTTGTCTGTTGGGTTTGAATATTTTAACGGCTTTCATCACGGTGTATCCGACAAGGAAAACCGTGAGTGCCGTTTTCAAAGAAGAAATTCTCACATAAGTTTTTGCGATGTTTGAGATGTTTTCAAGTGCGATTGTGCAGTTTTCGGTATTTTTAAAATCCATTTGCAAACCTCCTTTGTTATTCCGCACTGAGTAATACTCCGTGGGCAATTCCGGGGACTGATTCTTTTTGCAGTGCCGACGTCGGCGAAAGCAGAGCGCCCGTTCCGACGAACAGAACTTTTTTAAGTTGGCGTTTTTTGATTTTTTCAAGAATATACGAGCAAACGACCGAAGCACTGCAACCGCAACCGGAACCGCCCGAATGCATATCCTGTTTTTCGATATCGTATATCATAATTCCGCAATCGTTGTGAACTTTTGTGATGTCGATGTTGTTTTCCGTTTTCAAAAGTCTGTGCAAAAGTGTGCTTCCCGTTGTACCCAAATCACCGGTCAAAATCAAATCGTAACCGTTTGGGTCGGTTTTTGTGTCGCTTAAAAAAGAAGCGATGGTCTGTGCCGCCGCCGGTGCCATTGCGGCACCCATATTGTTTTGGTCGGTTACACCCAAATCACGAACAGCACCGATAATGACTTTTTCGATTTTCGGTGCCCCGTCGGTAGGCTTGTTGCTTACAACGGCGCAACCGGCACCGGTAACCGTCCATTGTGAAGCGGGCGTTCTTTGACCGCCGTATTCCAAAGGGTATCGGTACTGACGCTCCGCCGAACAAAAATGCGACGATGCCGCCGCCACGACATTTTCGGCCGCTCCCGAATCAACGAAAATGCCCGCAAGTGCCAACGAAAGTGCCATTGTCGAACACGCACCGTAAAGTCCGGCAAAAGGTATTTTCAAATCCCTCATACCGAAGGAAGAACCTATGCATTGGTTGAGAAGATCTCCGGCAAATGCACATTGAATATCGGATTTTGATAAACGTGCCTTCTTTAAAGCGGTTTCAATTGCCGTTTTTTGAAGGTGCGTTTCGGCTTTTTCAAATGTTTTTTCACCGCAGAATTCGTCTGCGTATGCTTTGTCGAAATGTTTGCCTAACGGCCCTTCCGACTCTTTTTTTCCGACTGCGGCGGCATATCCGATAACAGACGGCTTGTTTTCGAGAACGATTGTGTTAAAACCGATGATTTTCGGCATACTATTTTCCTTTCGTAAAACCGTATGATTACGGCGGATATTTTTATCGAATTTTTTGAATTATCCAATAAATAAGCCCGTAAAGACTTGCCGAACCGCAACCGTAGACAATTACGGGGCCGGCAAGATTGAACATTTTTGCACCCGTGCCGAGTATTTTGCCCTCTAAACTGAACTCAACCGCAGGTGAAACGACGGAGTTTGCAAAACCCGTTATCGGAACAGCGGTGCCGGCACCG
>CAYPAB010000073.1:0-6904 GCA_964408605.1 uncultured Eubacteriales bacterium | reverse complement strand
TCATCACGCAACACCGCCGAAAACGGCGTTGAACAGTTTTGTTAAGAATTTGGATATCATATCGATATAAAGCATAAGATTTGAAACCGATGTGTTAAGGGAGTCGGCGATGTTGTCGAGCCTTGATTCCGAAGAACCGTAGCCGGAAATAGCGCCGTTTCGGTTATCCAAACCGTCGGTGGAGTTGATATACTCGTAAATGAACGGCGATGCCACAGCAAGTGCAAGATATTCGGCTGTGCCCGTTGCATCAACGGGAAGACTCACCCCGAAGTTTGAGGTAATTACACTTGCGATTATATAAAGCGACTCGGAAGTGCTGCCGTCAAGAGATAATTCAATGGCGGTTTCGACTGTGCCGAGAACGATTTCGATTTCGGGGCTTTCAAATTCGTAATTACGGTTTCCGGTAAGAACATCAATGTAGAGTTGTTCCGCCACACCGTAGACATTTTCATATGATGTTTCGGGAATTTCAACTCCTACACTTTGTGCAATTTCTTTAACGCCTCCCTCCCCGTAAAGAGGCTTTGCCATAAGAGAATTCAAGGTATCGGTGAGTTCTTTAACAGAGTCGTAAAAGAGGCTACCTTCATCAAAGCCGAGAAATTCGGGAGAAATGCCGTTTTTGATAACCGACATTGCATTACCTACATTGTATTCCTTTACGAACTGTTTGAAATCGTTGTTGATTAAATCAATTTCATGTTCGGAATAACCGGAAGTTATGACGGATGTAAGTGCATCCGCATCGATATTATCGACACTCTTAGTTTCATAACTTATTGTGCTTTCGCCGAGTTTGAATGTTTTATATTCGAGCGGATATGTGCTGAGTGCTGAATTGCAAAATTCATAAACTTTGCTTCCGGCGGTAGTTGTGAAAGAAGAAACGTCATTTGTGTGGGTGTGACCGGAAAATACGAGTTTTATCCCCCACTCGGCAAACATCGTCGCAACGCTTTTGGGGAATGAAACAATATACTTATCGTTTACGATTGCTTCAAGCGGTTGGTGTTCAAGAAGGTTGTGGTGCATTATAACTATGGGATATTTACCCTTTTCTTTTGCATAATCGCACTGTTCTTTTACCCATTTAAGACGTGCTGTATCCACGCCCGAAGCGAGCATATACTGTTCGTCGAAACTGTCGAGCGCTATAAGAATATAGTCATCATTGAGTTCGGTTGCATACGAACAGCATGTTTCATCCTTTGAAAACGCCGTATCATAGCCGAATTCATAATAAATCTCGCAGAATTTTTTGTAATCGGTGCTGTAGCCGAGACCGTTATCGTGGTTGCCGTTAATCACATAAATTTGCTTGCCGGTATTTTTTTCAAAATCCCTGAATTTTTGTGCGAGTTCCTCGTGGTCGGAAGTTCTTTCTCTGCCGTATGTAACAAGGTCGCCCGAAATAAGAACGAACTCACAACTGTCGTTTTCGGCACATTGCCGAAGAAATTCGTCGATGATGAATCCGCTTTCGCTTTGCAAATTGTTTCTCGAACCCATGCAAAGATTCGGATACAAATCAAGCATACGCTCTTTTGCATCCGACAACGGATGGACATAGTGAAGGTCGGTTGCAAATGCGAAGCCGTATTCTCGTGACGGTCTTTTTGATGCACCGGCAAAAACCGAGACGACCGGTAAAAGCATTAAAATCGCAAGGCAAACAGAAATTACTTTTTTCATGGAAATACCCCTTTCAAAAATGTACAAACGCAAAATTATATTTTTACATACTCAGTTGCAAAAGCGAAAATCATTTCTTTTTCTTCGGTTCGGGAAGTTCGTCATACATGGCGATAAACAGTTTTGTTAAAAACTCTCTATCGTCGACATCAACAACCGAAAGCATCTTTTTCCCGCCGTCATAAGGAAATTCATAAACCGGATCGCTCATAAGCAAAACGGCGGATTCAACGGGTTTAACAAGCAATCTGTTATCATAAATCCCGCCGACGATCTTCCCACGGTAATAAATAATAAATTCACCCATCATTGCTCTGTAGGATACACCGTCTAATTCGGATAATTGGTCCAATATGTAATCCAAAAAATCTTTGCTCGAAGCCATATTATCACCTGCTTATGTCTGTATTATACATCAGCATTTTTTATTTTTCAATAAAAATATACACAAAACAATCCCCCGAAAACCGCCGAAACAACAGTTTTCAAGGGCAGATTTTAACTTATATGTTAAAAGCGAATTTTTTCTTTGTTCAGGCAAAAAAATTAAAGCACATAATAACAGCACCCAACACAACAAGAATTACACCTGTTGCTCTGTTCAGCGTTTTCGGTTGTGCTTTGTTCGCGAACACAGCGGCGATGCGTGCCCAAAGAAGCGTGAACAACACGCACAGAACCAAAATTAAAATATCCGGCGTACCGCCGATTGCAAAATGAGAAAGTGCGCCCGTCAAAGCCGTAAAAGTCATAATAAATACGCTTGTTCCGACAGCGGTTTTGAGTTCGTAATTCATTACGCTTGTTAAAATCAAAAGCATCATCATTCCGCCGCCGGCACCGATGAAACCGCATATAAATCCTATAACGGTTCCGCAGGCAACCGACTGCACGGCACGTTTTTTCGCAGATGATTGCGACATAATTTCCTTTGTTGTCATCACGGGGCGAACGATAAATTTAATACCTAACATAAATGTCATAAACACGGAAAATCCGCCCATGGTTGTTGACGGAACAAGACTTGAAACATAACTTCCGACAGCGGTAAAAACAAGAACGCTCAACATCATTATAAGTCCGTTTTTAACGTCGAGATTTTTATTTTTGTGGTATGTATAAGCGGAAGCGGCACTCGCAAGCACATCGGAAGCAAGTGCTATTCCGACTGCCGTATACGGCTCGACATTCAAAAACGTAATCAACATCGGGCTGATGACAGCGGCCGCACTCATACCCGCAAAGCCGGTACCGAGCCCCGCTCCCATACCGGCAAAAAATGTAACGAGAATCGTTAACAGTATTTCCATTATATCTTCCTCCGAAATATAATAACACAACCGATAAATTGCAATATTGCCAAAACAAATTTATTATACAGCACCGCATTCCGATTTTCAATATTATCAACCGTTGTATCTGTGAACTTTCGGTAAACATCGAACGTAAAGAAACACCCGAAAACCTCATCGAAAAAGTTTTCGAGTGTTTCTGTATATTATTGCAAGAGTGAGATATCAAGTTTAACCGGATTATGATCCGAATTTGCAAAATTCAAATCAACGGTTTCAACCTTTTCAACTTTAACATTCGGCGAAACTATAAAACCGTCAATAACATATTTTTGAGTGTTTTCATCTAACGGGCGGTTTAACAAACGGCAAGTCGGGGTTTCGCTGTCAAAAGCATATGAGAATCCTTGCGGTAAAGTTTCTTCTTCAAGAACACCGGGAACCCAAGAATCTTCGGTTAACTGATATTTTTCCAACGTCTGCGGAAAAACCTGATTAAAATCACCGCCTGCGATTACATAATTCCCCTTTTTATATTCTTCCCGCAAAAAGTTCATCAGTAACTCGGTTTGTGCAATTTTGCCTTCACCGTCATCGTATGCTTCCAAATGCAAATTGACCAAAACAACCTCTTTATCGCTGTTTTCAACAGGTAACCTTGTAACAAGCAAACAACGTTTTAAGTTTGCCAAACTGACAGGCCACGAGAACGGACAAGGCAAAGCAATTCGTTCAAAAGAAGAACCTTTAACGGTCTTGTCGGTAAAGGTGGCAATACCGCTTTCAATCTTCCCGATGGGTGGCAACGGAATCGGCACAAATTCACATTTATAGTTAAAAGCCAACGCATAACTGCTCGGATAAACTTCGAAAACAGACTCAAGTTCGTTGATATGCCCCGTGCGTGCGGAGTTAACGTCAACCTCCTGCAAAAGCCATGCATCCGCCGACTGCGAAGATATAAACTTTTTAACAGCGGTTAAATTTTCGTTGACTTCTTCGGGTGTGGGATTAACATTATTGCCACCGTCCATAAAAAAGTCGGTTGAGGCGCCGAGTCCCGCATAACCGATATTCCAACTGAAAACAGTCATTTGTTTTTGTACCGACTCGGAAGTTTTATTTTGAAAATACACGTGTTCGGCAACTTTTCGTTCGTCGGGTCTGTATTCAGTCACGGTAAGATAAACGACGAAACCCGCCAATGCAACAAGCACCGCAACAACAATTCCTATGACGATTTTTAACCAAAAACGTTTTTTCATAACAAAGAACCTCCATGTTCGGTTTATGTGTCTATTGTATCACGGTGCATTTATTTTGTCCATAATGGCCATTGATGGTGATTACAGCAAATATAATATAAAAAATTCTTTTGCCCAACAAAGGAACTGCGGTACATTTTCATCGAGCAGTTTTACAACGGTATCGGTATCTGCCGTAATCAGACTGCCAATATGACTGTAAACCGTTCCGTCGGCAACCGATTCACCTATCGCAATCATACCGTGTGCATGATCTCCGACGGCAACATATTTGCCGATAGCAAGCGTTCCCGACGAAAAACAGCCGACCGAAAGTGCGCCGAAAGAGATAACTCCCACGCTTATCGCCCCCACCGCAAACAAACCGAGAGCAACAGAGCCGACCGCAAGAACCCCTGCGGAGAACACGCCGATCGAAATCAAACCGAGCGACAGCAATCCGACGGACAGTGCCCTCATCGAGAGTAATCCGAGCGAGAAAATACCGCTTGACAGCAGACCGAAAACCGTTTTTTCGCTTTTGCGCTCACGAAACTGTTTTTTAAACTTATTGCGAATATTTCCCGACGTCTTCGGTGTTGTGCCCTGCTTTTCAACAATATCCTCATTCAAAAGATAATCCATTGAGCAGTCAAACAGTTTCCCCATTTTTATCGGTTTTTCGGTTTCGGGATATGCGATGTCCGATTCCCATTTGCTGACGGATTGACGTGAAACGCCGAGAGTATCGGCGAGTTGCTCTTGTGTAAAATTAAGTTCTTTTCGTTGTTTTGCGATTTTTTCGCCGAGTGTCATAACACTCACGCCTTAACTGTGTTGAACTTATTATAAAAATTCAGTTAAAAATACGCAACCGATTTGGCGTTTCTATATGTAAACTTCAGGTTGCGACGCTTAAAATCACGCATTTTAACCGGCTGAATTGATCATACGGTTACAAAAGAATTTTATAAATATACTTATTTTTCACTTCACACGCCAACAGTTTTCAAGTTTTAGTATCTTGTTTATTGCAGTTTTATTGTATTGTCAACCGGAAAACAGTACGTAAATTGTTACGGGAATTTACGTTATCTCTTTTTATAAATAACAATTTCGGGATTTTCACCGTTTTCTTCATAGGTGCTGATAAGTATAAAATCCATATTAGCGGCAATGCCAAAGCATCTGCTTCCGCCGAATTCACTTTCAAGTTGATTGCCGAGATATGTAGTGTCATCGTCAAGGAATTTTACGGTTTTTCCGTTCGGCAGTCGATATTCGAGGTTGATATAACCGCCCACAAGAGCGTTGAGTTTCGTAAGTTTCGGCATTCCCTCGATATTTAAAGCGTTGATTTCTTCGATAAGAAGTTTTTTGAATTCCTCGAATGCTTTATTACCGCCGAGTTCTTCGTATCGCTTCCAGTAATCCAATTTCGGAAGTGTCTGTTTGAGATACGTGCGTACATCTTCTTCCGAATACTCCTCGCTGACCATATTTTTCACACAAACATCAATCAAATCGTCCAAGTTGCTATACATATATTCGCCGTCTGCATAACACCATTTACAGTATTCTTCATTGAAAAAGCCGTCTTTTTCCTTGCTTATAACGGAGTCTTCAAGTGGCATACCGCAACATTGACAAATCAGTTGCCTTGGTGTACCGAGAAGCGTATTGATTGAAACATCAAACAATTTGGATAACAGTTTTAATGTTTCCGTGTTTGGTGTTGTTTCGCCGGTTTCCCAACGAGAAACGGCTTGACGGGTTACAAAAACCTTGTCCGCAAGTTCATCTTGCGACAAACCTTTTTTAGTTCTCAGTTCAAAAATAATATCTTTTGTTTCCATATATAATCACCTCGATATTATTATACTACAGTACTTTCAAATTGAAAAGCAACTCGCCGTTGCTATCGGTTCGACATAGTTGAATTTACATTTCTGTTTTTAATTTTGAATACATTTTCATATCTATCACTTTACCGTTTTTAACTGCGTTGCTACGGAGTATACCCTCGCACTGAAAACCGTTTTTTTCAAGAACACGGCAAGAACCGATATTAAAAGCAAACGGTTCTGCATAAATACGGATTATATCGGTATGCGTAAATACATAATCGCAAAGCTGTTTGACCGCTTCGGTCACAATGCCTTTTCCCCAATATTCTTCCGATATGTAATAGCCGAGTTCGGCAGTCTGCCTATGTATATTGTCTTGACGAAACGCACCGATGCTGCCTATCACTTTTCCATCTGCTGAAACTGCAAAAGCGAATGTATTGCTTTCATCAGCGGCAAGCATAGCGGAAATATAATCTAACCCATCTTGTTCGGTGTAAGGGTACGGTAATCCGTCTCGCAAATTATCCTGTACTTTTTTGTTGGAAAGAGCCACCGCCAAATCTTTCGCATCCGCAAGTTTCCATTTTCTGATTTCACATTTTATCATTATAATTCCCAATAACTCCCACTCTCTTTTAAATTCCTAATTTTCCAAGCTGATTATACCATAAGCAAAAACCTTGTCCGCAAGTTCATCTTGCGACAAACCTTTTTTAGTTCTCAGTTCAAAAATAATATCTTTTGTTTCCATATATAATCACCTCGATTTCGGTTATGTTTTTGGTTTATATGAACCGCTACAATTACATCATTACCCTCT
>CAYPAB010000072.1:0-7094 GCA_964408605.1 uncultured Eubacteriales bacterium | reverse complement strand
GTGCGAAAATGCTCGGTTTCGGCACTGTTTTCTTTATATGTGAGAATTTCTCTCGTATAACGAAAATTAAGAGAAAAATGTGCTTTTTCGGAATTTTTTAAAGACTTATCCGTACCTCTTTATCGTAATAATCGTTTGAACCGTTATTATAAAACGATTTTCAAACGATTCAAACGATTTCAAGACGATATGCAAATTGTGTTTTCGCACGGATTTCACTTTCCGTTTGAATTAATATTTATGTTGAAATTGTTGTTCTTAATATGTTATCATAAGGTGTCGGGAGTCAAAACCGTATCGTGTTGACTTCCGTCAACTTAAGGTGGCGGAAGCCGAACGCAATACGCCTAAAATTTGACTAAGAGGTGATTTCCTTTGGAAAAATATCTTATTAACCCCAATCAAAAACTGTCGAAAATCAGCAAGGATATATACGGAACGTTTTCGGAGCATCTCGGACGGTGTATTTACGAGGGCGTTTATGTCGGCGAAGATTCGCCGATACCGAACGTCAACGGTATGCGTACCGATGTTGTCAATGCTCTTAAAGAAATGGGTTTGCCCGTTCTTCGTTGGCCGGGTGGCTGTTTCGCAGATGAATATCATTGGCAAGACGGCATAGGCCCTAAGGAATCACGCAAAAAAATGATAAATACCCATTGGGGCGGTGTTGTTGAAGATAACTCTTTCGGTACTCACGAATTTTTCGAACTTTGCGAACAACTCGGTTGCGATGCCTATGTTAACGGTAATGTGGGCAGCGGTTCCGTTCGTGAAATGAACGAATGGGTGGAATATATGACTTTTGACGGCACTTCGCCCATGAGCGAACTGCGTAAAAAGAACGGCAGAGAAAAAGCGTGGAAAGTCAAATATTTCGGCATAGGCAACGAAAATTGGGGTTGCGGAGGTAATATGCGACCCGAATATTACGCAGACGAATACAGACGTTATCAAACTTATGTGAGAGATTACGATTCCGATAACCGAATTTACCGAATAGCGTGCGGAGCGAATTCTTTCGATTTCGATTGGACAGCGGAAGTTATGCGTGTAGCCGGAAACAAAATGAACGGAATATCGCTTCATTACTACACTGTTCCGGGTGAATGGTCAAGCAAAGGCAAAGCCACGCAGTACAGCGACGAAGAATATTACACAACCGTTTCAAAAGCGTATAAAATGGAAGAACTTGTGCGCCGTCATACCGAAGTGATGAACAGATACGACCCCGACAAAAAGGTCGACCTTATTGTTGACGAATGGGGCACTTGGTATGATGTTGAAGAAGGCACGAACCCCGGCTTCCTTTATCAGCAGAACACGTTGCGTGACGCTGTTGTAGCGGCGCTTACACTTAATATTTTCAACAAACATTCCGACCGCATAAAAATGGCGAACATCGCACAGACGGTAAACGTTCTTCAGTCGGTTATTCTTACAGACGGCGAAGATATGCTTTTAACACCCACTTACCATATATTTAAAATGTTTAAGTCCCATGCGGAAAACACGCTTTTGGGCAGTTATATCACAACGGTCGGTCTTGATGAAAACGGCAAAACGCCTATGCTTACCGAAAGCGCCTCTGTTGATGAAAACGGAACAATAGTTTCTACGGTGTCAAACGCCTCGCTTACAGAAACGTGTGAAATTAAATGCCAAATTGCGGATTCCGAGGTTTCTTCGGTCGAAGCGGAAATATTAACCGGAAATGTAAGGGACTTCAATACTTTTGAAAACCCCGACAAAGTCGGCACGTGCGAATTTACCGATTTCGTTTTGAACAGCGACGGTTTCACCGCCAAACTTCCGCCGTGCAGTGTTGTTAAGTTTATTGTTAAACGATGAATACCGAGTGTAAAAGATGCCTTCTGCACGAAAGTGCGGAAGGCGATATGCTCAAAAGCATAAAAGAAAAAATCGCACAACTTCCGCCGTCGGAAAAGTGCGAAGACGAAGAATATAACAACCGCTTGAAAAAATGTACACAGTGCGACAATCTCATTTCGGGCGTGTGTATGAAATGCGGTTGTTATGTTGAATTTCGGGCGGCTTTTAAAAAACAGAAATGCCCCGATGTTTCGGGCAGAAAATGGTAAAATGTCAATAAAGGGCAATTATAATCATACTGTGTTTGCCTGTGTTTCGGTTGTGTGTTGCACATTTGCCGGTTAATGAACAAATCGGAAGCAAAACTTGACAATATGGCGGAAAAATTATAAAATAATAAGTATGCTTATCGAAAGGAATGTTTTCTATGATAAAACCGGAAAACAGGAACTGTTACGAATATTTTCGTGATTGCACGAAAGACTTCGGCGTGTATGATGTTGCCGAAAGTTTCGGGAATCTTGTAAGCCGAAAAAAATTCTTCAACGATGTTGAATCCGTTGCGGGTTACCTTGACGGTAAGAATATTAAAAGGGGAGATGTCGTTACCGTTTTCCTCCCCAACACAGTTCAAAGTTTTGTCGCTTTTTACGCAATAAACCGCATAGGAGCAATTGCAAATATTGTTCATCCGCTTACGCCACCCGATGTCCTTGAGAACATATTGAAAAGCACTCATTCCAAAGCGATATTCGTTTTGGATATTCTCATGGAAAAATACGTAAATATGCTCAGACGTCGCAACCGTTTGGTTATTGTGTGTTCGCCGTCTGATTACGTGCCACCGCTTATGCGACCCGGATTTAAAGTTTTTGAAAAGGTGAAGGTCAAAACAAAAGCACCGTCATCCGCTACAGCGGCGTACCATACCGTTTGTAATTTGCGTCTTCGTGCGCCTAAACTTGAAAACAACGGTGACGATATTGCGGCGTTTCTTCACGGGGGCGGAACAACCGGTAAAAGCAAAACCATACAACTGACCTGTAAAAACCTTAATGAACTTGCATATAAGTTGAGTTTCTTGGACTCACCGCATGCACCGGGTGAAGAATGTTCTCTTGCGGTGCTTCCGCTTTTCCATGCGTTTGGTTTGGGTGTTGTTATGCATTTCAGTATGTGTGCGGGATTCACGTGTATTCCCATGATGAATTTTTCAGCCGATAAGGCGAACCGACTTATTAAAAAATATAACGTAAGTTATATCGTCGGTGTTCCCGCTATGTTCAAAAAAATGTATGAGGCTTCGAATTTCGACGGCCCCCACCTCGCAAAACTCCGCCTTTTGTGGGCGGGTGGCGATTTTATCAGCGATACGTTCTTAAATTCATTCAATTCGACACTTGAAAAGTGGCGTGCCAAGGGCAGGCTTTACAGAGGTTACGGTCTTACGGAAGTCAGTTCCGTCTGTACGGCTAACGTTCAAGGCGCTTACAAACACAATTCAATCGGCAAACCGTTAGATGGCATCACCGTTGAAATATGGAACGAAAAAAGAAAAAAATCGCCGTGTAACACAATCGGCGAAATCGTTGTTTCGGGTTCTACGGTTATGTACGGTTATTACGACAGCGAAGATAACGGCGTTTATACCGATAAAAAGGGCAGGCGTTGGATATGCACAGGCGATTTGGGATATATGGATGAAGACGGCTTCGTATTTTTTACCGGCAGAAAAAAACGTATGATTATCATTTCCGGTTATAATGTCTATCCGAGTGATATCGAAAACGAAGTTTTGAAACTCGACTATATCAACGAAGCGTGTGCCGTGCAAGGTTACGTCGGAAGCAAGCCTGTTATTAAACTGTTTGTGTCGCTGAACCGACCGACAGATAACCCCGATGAAGTAAGCAAGTGTATAAAAGAATATTGCGACAGTAAACTTGAAAGATTTTCAAGACCGAGTTCGGTTACTATTCTCGAATCTTTGCCGAAAACAAGAATGTCCAAAATCGATTTTATGAAACTCACGGATACACCGCCCGCCGCCACACCGACGAAAAAAGAAGTGCGTGAAGAACGAAAAGCAAAGCGTGAAATCGAAAAGGCAGCTGAAAAAGCGGGCAAAGAAGCGGTGCGTATCGAACGTGAAGAACGTGAGGCCGCGGAAAAGGCACGTGAAAGCAAAAAGAATTCGGAGGGCAAATGATGTCTGGTACGGGTAAAAAAAGCATTTTTGAAAAAATACAAAAAAGTCCCGCACTTTTGGTGCTTATTGTTGTTTTGTTGGCGGTTGCGTTGTTTTTGATTGCGCATATATCTTCCGCAATTCGTGAAAAAAACGAAAACAAACCGCAAGTCGAAACTACCGAAACGGTTGCGGATTCCACGGAAAACGAAACAACTTTGTCGCAAAAAAACGAAAGTTTAAGTATACCGAATTTGAAAATCCATTCAACGGATGTTGTTGCGGTATCAAAAGAAAAAACGGATAACGGCGTGGCGTTAAAAGTCGAATTTAAAGATAAAAATTCACTTATGACAGCCCATTCCACCCAAAACATTAACGACGCACAAGCGGTTCCGTATTTTTGCTTCGGTTTAAAAGACGGTACGCTTATAAAGTGCCCCGCTGATGTGCGTTTTCTCGGTGACGGCAAAACCGCCGTTTATTCACTCACGGAAATCGGCGATTACGCCAATGCGGTCGCTCTTACCGAAGATGTTACTGTAACTGCCGAAAATATTTTGGATGACGGATTCAGCCTGTTCCTTTTTGAAAAAAACAGCGGGAATGCTACGGCTCTTTTCGGAACCGACGCTAAAGCCGTGAATTTCGATTCCGCAAACGCAAAAGCGAATGTTACGTGGTCTGTTGCGGGTGTTAAAAATATCGAAATGACAAAAAACGACGAATTTGTTTGGGTCGATGTTTACTATGACGGCGTTTCGTCTTATATGAAACTCAATAACGATTTTGTTACGAACTTTGTACGTTTCGGTTTTGAAAAAGACGGTGTATCATATAAGCGTGATTTTATAACGACCGAATATGATAATCTCAATATGGTGCGTTGCAAATTCGATTCGTATTCTCTCGACGGCTTGGCAAAAGAAATGGGTGTTACGAATATCACCGTAAGCGATTTGTTTGACGATTATACCGTCTCGGTTTGGACTTCCGATTACGATAAAGATACAAATTTGTTTAAATTGAACTAATATTAAATTGAAAAAAGCAAGTCTGCGGTTTTGCAGGCTTGCTTTTTTTCGGCATCTTTCAGCCGATATTGTTTTAAAATTTTATTCTTCCGCAATGTGGCGACCCATCAAAACACCCATAACGGATGCCATCATAAGTCCACGTGTCCAACCGGAGGAGTCACCGAGGCAGTGCAGACCTTTAACGCTTGTGTTGAGGTCTGTGTCCATTTTGATTTTGTTGCTGTAAAATTTAAGTTCCGGCGAATAAAGAAGCGTTTCGGTAGACGCAAAACCGGGAACAACATGGTCAACCGCCTGAATGAAGTTGATAATATTCGTCATTGCTCTGTAAGGCATTGCGGCGGTGATGTCACCGGCAACGGCATCGGGGAGCGAGGGACGGAGGTTCGACTGTGCAAGTTCTTTTTGCCACGTGCGCTTGCCGTCAAGAATATCACCGTAGCGTTGCACAAGAATGTGACCGGCACCGAGCATATTTGTCAGTTCGCCGACTTTTTGCGCATATTCAATCGGTTGGTTGAACGGGTGGTTGAAGTTGTGCGAGCAAAGAATGGCAACGTTTGTGTTGTTCGATTTTTTCTCTTTGTATGAGTGACCGTTAACAACGGCAAGGTCGTTGTCGTAATTTTCTTGGCTTACAAAACCGCCGGGGTTCTGACAGAACGTGCGGACTTTGTTTTTAAACGGCTTCGGATAACCGATAAGTTTTGATTCATAAAGAACACGGTTGACTTTTTCCATAACCTCGTTACGGACTTCAACACGAACACCGATATCAACCGTTCCGGCTTGATGTTCTATGCCGTGTTCCGTGCAGAGTTTTTCAAGCCAATCGGCACCGCGACGACCGGTTGCGACAACGATTTTTTCGGCATCGATTTGTTGACAGTCGTTGCCTTTGCTGATAAACACGCCTTTGCAAACGCCGTTTTCTATGATGATATCGTTACATTCATAACCGAACATCATGTCAACGCCGTTATCACGAAGATAGTTTTCAATATCGAGATAAAGCGTCTGTGCTTTTTCTGTGCCCAAATGACGTATAGGGCAGTCAACAAGTTTTAAGCCCGCTTGAATTGCGTTTTTGCGTATTTCTTTAACTTCGTCATCGTTGCTGATGCCCTCAATGTGTTCATCGGCACCGAACTCAAGATATATTCCGTCGGTGTAATTGATAAGTTCCTGTGCGAAATCTTCGCCTATAAGCGAGGGAAGATCTCCGCCGACTTCGTAACTTAAAGAAAGTTTACCGTCGGAGAAAGCACCGGCACCGGAGAAACCGGTTGTAATATGGCAGTAAGGTTTGCAGTTAACACACTGTTTCGTGATTGATTTGGGGCAACTGCGTTTTTCAACAGGTTGACCTTTTTCGATTATCAAAATAGATTTTTGCGAACCTTTTCTGCGCATTTCGAGTGCGGTGAAAATACCCGCGGGGCCCGCACCGACAATAACAACATCGTATTTCATTGTGTAAAACATCCTTTAATTCTTTTCGGCAAGCGCTCTCTTTTCGGCGAGTTCGTTCATGATTCTTTCTTTTTCTTTGCCCGAAATCTTGTAGAAGAACATCGGAATTGCACAAAGAAGGAGGCTGACGCCGGGAACGATCGATACAAGCGAGAACATACCGAAGTTTTGTGTTGTAGTAAGATCGGTTGCGGCAACAACCGCTTCTTTAGCGAGCATCTGCGAGGGATCGATATCGATAAACATATACATAAGAATGATTCCGCAGGTTGCGAAAGCGTTACCGATTTTGTTGATAAAGCCTTGGCAGGCAGAACCCAATCCGTTGTCACGGAAGCCCGTTTTCAGTTCGATGTAGTCAAGACAGTCGTAAATCATAGCGTTTGAAATAACGTTGATAACACCGAGGGGCACACATGATATGAGAAGGAAGGGGATGCAAAGGTAGAAGTTTTGTGTTTTCCAACCGATGATTGTTGTGAAAATACTTGCGACAAATCCCGCAAGGCAAGTTGTGATAAGAAGTTTTTTGTAGTCAAACTTCTTCATAAGGTAAGGCATAA
>CAYPAB010000071.1:0-7524 GCA_964408605.1 uncultured Eubacteriales bacterium | reverse complement strand
CGGAATCACGGCCGTTACGGGTAGAACCCATACCTTTTTTATGAGCAAATAACTGGATGTTGATTTTAAGCATTCGTTACACCTCCGTAGTAGTTATCGTAACATTTTTCGGATATTGTTTGGCAAGTTCTTTGATGTGAAGTTCAAAGCCAAGCAATATATCATTCGATTTACCTGTGCTGTTTTCGGGGATTATGATTTTCATCATACCGTCGTGAACATCGGCGGCGGCATCGATTCGCAATATTTCGAGAATCGTGTTGGCGGTCATATATGCGGCAGACGAAACAGCGGAACAAACTATGTCGTACCCGTGTACGCCGTGACCGGAATGACCTTCAATCATAAAACCGCAAGGCACATTTTTCGATGTGTGATAAAACTTAACGTTTATCATTGATTACGCGTTGATGGCTGAAATTTCAACCTTTGTATAGGGTTGTCTGTGACCCATTTTACGCTTTTCGTTCTTTTTGGGTTTGTAAGTAGCGACAACGACTTTTTTGCCTTTGCCGTTTTTGAGGACTTTTGCGCTTACCGAAGCGCCGTCAACATAAGGGGCACCGACTTTGATACCGTCATCGGCACCGAGAGCGATAACCTTGTCGAAGGTTATTTCGGAATCGGCTTCAACATCAAGTTTTTCAACGAAGATAACATCGCCGTTCTGAACTTTGTACTGTTTTCCGCCTGTTTCGATGATTGCGTACATAGATTTTACCTGCTTTCTTTCAGTCTCGCTAACAAGGCATACTATAGATATTAGTATTTATGGGCACAACCATAGTGCCCGCCCTTAATATGCGGCAAATGGTATTTTAACAGATATCGCCGTATTTGTCAACCGTAAAAATTTTTCTTTTTTGACGGTTCCGAAAAAATTGAAAATTGAAAATCGGAAACACTGAAAATCAACAACCCAAAAATAAAAAAACGAATAAAAAACTTATGGCGGGGGTGTAAAAAAAGCAAGTTTTTCACAGCATTTTTATGCGGGGATAGGAAAAAGATGCGGAACGGATAACAATGCACGGGGAGTTAAAGAAAATATAATTGTAAGACTCCTTGTTCGTTATACGCAGTTTATATTACTTCATTTTTCATATCGTCGGGGAGGGGAGCGGTGAACGTCATTTTTTTATTTGTTATCGGGTGGATGAGAGTGACCTCTTTGCAATGGAGTGCCGCACGTTTCATATTTTCGGTAACACGTCCGCCGTACATTTCGTCGCCCAAGAGAGGGTGACCGATGTGGGCACAATGCACACGTATTTGATGCGTTCTGCCTGTTTCGGTTTTTATTTCCAAAAATGTTTTGCCGTCGAGGTGTTTAAGTGCGGTCCAATGGGTGACTGCTTTGTCGCCTTTTTCATCTACGGCACGAAGCGTTTTGTCGGGGTCGGGGCGGTATATGGGTGCATCGACCGTGCCCGAATTTTCCATGTCACCGCAGGCGACTGCGTTATAAGTTTTTTGTATATTTCCGTTTAAACGTGATGCGCAAAATGCGTTTTTCGCAAAAATCATTACTCCCGAAGTCACTTTGTCGAGCCTGCCGACCGCACGTGCCACGGTGTTTCGGTCACCGGCTTCAACAAGATAATTTGCAACGGCGTTGCAAAGCGTACCGTTGGGATGTTTGAACGTCGGGTGAACGGCAATTCCCGACGGCTTGTTGACTATGAGCAAATCGTTGTCTTCGTAAATGACCGACAGCGGTTCGTTCCACAAAAGAGGAGCCGAACTTTTTTCGGGCAAAAAAAGTTCCAACACATCACCCGCCGACACTTTATCGACAAGCCGTGAGGGTTCACCGTTTACCAAAACGGAACCCGATGTGTGCCTCAACGACTGAACTATATGCGTTGAAAGTTTGACATAACTTTTCAAAAAGTGCAAAAGCGGTCTGCCGTTATATTCATTTGTTATTGTGAATTTTACGGTGCGCATAGAACAAAAGACCCCTTGAGTGCGCCGTCGGATTTCAAAATCACGGCGGAAAATTTTTATGCAATATAAAAAAGTCGAAAATCGACGAATGTTCAAAAAAATGTAGAAGTAAAGTCAATTGCTTTACAGAATTTTTTCGTTTTGAAATTATAAAAACGGAAAAAGAGCGAGTTTTAAACATTTTAGACAGAGTTTTGAACAATGACAAGAACATTACTTTACATATTTTTCATTCATTACAAAAATTTTTATACGTATAAAAAGTATAAAAACGGGAAAATATGCATTGAAGCGGTCGTTATTTTATCGGATATTCGAAAATTTTTCTTTCCCTGAACAGGGCAACAAAATCAAAACCCGATTCACGTGCTATCTCATATGCTTTCGAAATTCCGAAGCCGACACGCTCGGCATAATGCGAATCGGAACCGACGCTTATGAGCCTGCCTCCCAATTCTTTATAGCGTTTTACTGTGTCGATATCGGGTGACGGTTTGTTTATCGGGTATTTAAGACCGCCCATATTTATTTCAAGGGCTTTGTCTTTTTCGGCGCAAAGTTTAAGAATTTCATCAACTTTTTTCGAATATTTGTTTATGTCTTCAACATATCCGCAGATGTTGAAAATATATCTGAACGGATAAGTTATGTGTGCGAGAACGTCAAAATTACCCCACTCAAGCATTGCGATAAGTTCGTCGAAATATTCGTTCATCATATCCTCGATGCAGATGCCGTCAAAAGATTTCATATAATAAAAATCTTCTTTCCCACGCAGGTTGTGAATGGAGCCGATAACGACATCGTAGTTTCGGTCGCTTATGATTTTACCGGCGAGTGTCGGGTCGTAATGCGGTTGCGCTAACTCAATACCGCGAAGAATTTCGATTTTTCCGCTGAATGCGGATTTGACTTTTGAAACGTCAAAATAACTTTGAACTACACGTCGGTCATATTCCTCTTTGTAAAAAGCATCGACTTCGCAATGGTCTGTAAAGGCTACGCACTTCACACCGTTCGATTCTGCCGTTTCCGCCATATATGAGCACGAATGGTTTCCGTCGGGTGAGTTATCTGTATGTGTATGCAGATCTATAATCTTAATTTCATTCATAGTAAAACTTCCTTCCGCATTTATAATAGCATATTTTCACATAATTTAACAGAGTTTTGTCAAAAAACGGATATTGTTCTTTTAAATTGCCGTTATTTATGATAGAATAAGGGTGAGAGGAGTGAGAGTATGAAACTCACCGCAAAAGCCAATGCAAAAATAAATTTGTTGCTTGATGTAACCGGCGTTAAAGATAACGGATACCACACTTTGTTTACGGTTATGCAGTCGATCGGTTTGGGTGATACCGTTACGGTTGAAAAAACAGACGGTGATGAAATTACCGTTTCGTGTACGGTTACGGGGGTTCCGACCGACAGACGGAATATCGTTTACAAATGTGCCGATGAATTTTTTAAATATTCGAATATAACCGAAAACAGAGGCGTTCATATACATATTGACAAAGTTACTCCGTTTTGTGCCGGAATGGGTGGCGGAAGTGCCGACGGTGCGGCGGTGCTTGTTGCACTCAACAAGATGTTCGAAACGGATTTTTCCGAAAAAGTGCTTTGCCGAATCGGTGTTAAAGTCGGTGCGGACATTCCTTTTTGTATAATCGGCGGTACGGCGTTGGCACTTGACACGGGAAGTGTTGTTGCACCGCTCCCCGACATTGAGGGCTACACCGCTGTTATCGTAAAACCCGAAGACGGCGTTTCGACTAAAGAAGCGTACGGTGCGGTCGATTCGTTGGAAAATATCAAACATCCGAAAAACAGAAAGATGCTTGAATACCTTGCAGACGGTGACAGCGAAAAAGCACTTGCTTTTTGCGGAAATGTTTTCGAACAGGCATTGGAAGTTGCCGGCAGAGTGGATATCAAAAATATTTGCAACAACAACGGTGCGGTTGCCTCCTGTATGACAGGTTCGGGGTCAGCCGTTTACGGCATATTCAAGGAACGTGAACAGGCTGAAAAAACCGCAACGGAATTACGTGATTCGTTTTCCAATGTGTTTGTGTGCGGATTTGAAAAAAAGGGCGTTGAAATTATTACTTTTAACAAAACCGAATAAAAACCGAAAAAAACCGAATAAAATTTTAAAAACCGTCCAAAATCATTTTGAACAAATGAAAGGGCGGTTTTTTATGTCTGTATTTACTGAAAAAACATTCAACGGAAGAAAAGATAAACTGTTGCTTGCGGTTTTTTCGACGGCGTTGGCATTATACACGGCTTTTTCGTGTACATATTTTGTCGGTACCGCAAAAAGCGTGAGAGAAGATGTTGTCAGGCTTCACATACTCGCCAACAGCGATTCCGAAGCCGATCAAAATGTTAAACTTAAAGTGCGCAATGCGTTGCTCCGAAAAAACACGGATTTGCTGACGGAGGGGGTCAATACTTCGAACGCACCGTTATATTTTGCACGTTCCAAAGCGGAATTGACCGAAACCGCACAAAAAACCTTGCGTGAAAACGGATTCGATTACGATGCGGTAATAACTCTTGAAAAAGAATATTTCAAAACATCGCAATACGGCGAATTAACATTTCCCGCAGGCGAGTATACCGCATTGAAAGTTGTGCTGGGAGAGGGTAAAGGTCACAACTGGTGGTGCGTTATGTTTCCTCCGTTGTGCGTTCCGGCGGCAGACGGGCTGAAAACGGAGGAAAAAACCGCCGACTGTTTAACCGAAAACGGTGAAAAAATAGTCAGCGGCGGAACAAAATATGTTGCCAAATTCAAGTTGCTTGAATTGTATGAAGAATTTAAAAATAAGTTTAAAGTATAATTTCGGCGTGTCTTGTGACGTGGCAACCGACGTTAACCGCAACCGGAAGCCCCGCTATATGTGTGGGTGCGGTTTCGATGTTGACTGCGAGTGCGGTTGTTTTTCCGCCGAAACCTTGAGCGCCGATTCCCAAGTTGTTGACCTCGTTCAGCATCCTTTTTTCAAGGTCGGCATAAAAGATGTCCGAATGGGGAATCGAAATGTCACGGCACAGTGCTTTTTTCGCGAGAAGTGCGACACCCTCAAAATCACTTCCGATACCTACGCCCAAAACAATCGGCGGACAGGGGTTTGCATCGGCGATTTTTACCGTTTCAACAACAAAATTCACAATATCGTCGACGGTGGCAGACGGTGTGAACATCTTTATTCGGCTCATATTCTCACTTCCGAAACCTTTAGGTGCGGCGGTGAGTTTTATTTTTTCACCCGGAACAAGCGAAAGGTGTATTATCGCCGGTGTATTATCACCCGTGTTACCGCGACGGATCGGGTCTTTGACTGTTGAACAGCGAAGTTTTCCGTCATAATATGCTTTTTTAACGCCGTTGTTTACTGCGGTGTTGAAATCCCCGCCGACGATGTGAACATCTTGCCCCATTTCGCAAAACAGCACAGCCATTCCCGTGTCTTGGCAGATGGGAATGCCGAGTTTTTCGGCGGCGTCAAGGTTTTTACACATATCGCAAAAAATACTTTTCGGTAAACTGTCGGTTTCGATGTTTTCGCAACTGCGTATTTTGTCTTCGAGCGACAAAGGCAGTTTTGCGTTCGCTTTAAGAAAAAGTTCTTCCACGCTTTTTTCGATAACTGTTGCGTTTACTTCACGCATATTAACACCTGTTTCTATCAATAAACCGTGCCGAAAACGGCACGGTCAATAGTTATAGTATGATTATCCTCTTTGATTGCCTCCTCGACGGGGTGCGGAAGCACCGCGTTTTGCGGCGGAGTTCTTTTTTAAGTCGCTCATTTTTTCGTCGCTTACGGTTTTGAACCTTGCCATCATATCTTCAAAAGACATATTTTCGGGTTCGGAACGCTGTGTACCCGTCCACACTTGGGGTTGCGACCTTCTGGGTCTGTCGCCGCCCGAACGCTTCGGTTTTGATTCTTCTTCCTTGGGAAGTGCTTTTTTAATGGAAAGTGCAATTTTCCCTTTTTCGTTTATGTCGATAACTTTAACCTTTACGGTATCGCCCTCGGAAAGTTTTTCGTGAATATCTTTAATGAAAGACGAAGACACTTCCGAAATATGTACCATACCGGTTGTTTTATCGGGGAATTCGACAAAAGCCCCGAAATTTGTAATACCTGTTACTTTACCTTCAAGAATCGCACCGATTTCTACTGCCATAGTTTACCTCTGTTGAAATTATTCTTCTGCTCCGGGAGTTATGTCCACATAAACACGTTCATCGGGCATAACATAGCCTTTTTTTCTGGCATATTCTTCAGCAATAGCCTTTTCATCACCCTCGGAAACTGCTTTTTCAAGAGCCTCGTTTTCGGCGATTTGACTTTCGTGGATGTTGACAAGGCTTGTAAGTTCCGCTTTTTTGTCATTGATTTCGCTTTGAAATTTAATGAACGAATATACAAAGTAAACGACTATGCAGGAACATAAGATGAGTGCAATTATGCTTACGGGCTTAACTTGCTTTTTCTTCTTCCTTGCTTTTGCCAAAATCACGACCGCCTTTCTTCACGATTGGTTTGTTTGCTAACAACACGCCTAATAAATTATACACATACAACCGTGCTTTTGGCAAGAGTTTTTTTTGCATTTTAGAAGACTTTTTTTCTGTTTTTTTAAAAAGTTTCGATATTTTTGCAAAAATCGATGAAAATACTCTTTTTATAAGGCGAAACGGTGTACAGATTATTTTAAAAACGAATTTGCGAAACCGCTTTAAGACGGCTGCGGCACGGTCGGTTAATTTGATAACGGCTATGCCGAAAGAAAAGTAATAAAAAGTCGCCCCGATAAGTTCACCCGCTATTATGTAAAACCGAACTTCGCCTTTGTTAAGAGCGAGTATAAACAGAAACGTGCAAAAAGCGAATATCACAAAATACAAAATATCAAAAAACACAAGTGCGATTTTCGATTTTGTAAAAGAAAGACGAATCGCCCGCAACACGTCGTAAAGAACGCCCAAAAGAAAACCGAGTCCGAGCGAACTTGTGAAAATCGTAAGTTGTTCGCTTTGCGGTACGGAATACATCAGCGGAACACCCTCGATAAGAAACTTCCGCCTTTTTCGGCTACATCGGTGTATTGCAACGAGTTTATGCTTCCTTCGATACAAAGTTCGCCGATTTCCAAAGAAAGTTTTGTTATGTGCAAGTTTTCGCCACGCACGGTGAGTTCGCCGTAACCCGTTGTGGCAACAATTGTTTGTTCGTCAAAACTTCCGACATCATTTACGCCTGAAACGGAAAGTGTTTTTCTGTCTTCGAGTATGCAGTTGTGAGGTAAAAGTCCCGATTTTTTGTCATCTGCCATAATAATCTCCGTTCTGTCGCAAAGTCACAAAACGTGGGTATGCCTTGCGACCGTTTAATATTTTTATTTTTTACCCTTATTATATATGCACCGAGAGTACCGATTATGACGGAATAAAGTGCAGACCGCAAAACGCTTTAACAAAACAAAGTGGCTGTAAAAAAATGCAGTCCGAAAAAAGAACTACAAGTCTACAGAAAAAGGTAGGCT
>CAYPAB010000070.1:0-7634 GCA_964408605.1 uncultured Eubacteriales bacterium | reverse complement strand
AACAGGAGTGGCTTGCTCTCGAAAAGAAAGCAAATGAACTCCGTAACCTCTGCCTTGACACTACCCATTGGGCAGGAAGCGGCCATATAGGCGGCGGTATGAGCGTTATGGATATTATGACGGTGTGCTACCATAAATATATGCACATCAAAGTTGAGGATCCTAATTGGGCAGACCGTGACAGGTTCATTCTCAGCAAAGGTCATGCGGGCATCGCTTACGCACCCGTTCTTTGCGACATCGGATTCAACGACAAGGAAATGCTCAAAACTTTCAACCTTTCCGGTTCGAAAATGGGTATGCACCTTGACTCAAACAAAGTTGTCGGTGTTGACGCTTCAACAGGTTCTCTCGGCCACGGTCTTTCAATCGGCGTAGGTACCGCTCTTGCGGCACGACTTCTCAAGAAAGATTACAAAACATTTGTTGTTCTCGGTGACGGCGAACTTGACGAAGGTTCAAACTGGGAAGCCGCTATGAGCGCCGCTCACTATAAACTCACAAACCTTATCACTTTCGTTGACCGCAACCACAATATGATCGACGGCCCCACGGAAGAAGTTATGGCACTTGAACCCCTTGCCGATAAGTGGGAAGCATTCGGCTTCATCGTTAAAAAGGTCGACGGCAACAACATCAAAGAACTTTGCGAAGCAATTGATTTCGCTTACGAAAACGAAACAGACAAACCCGTTCTTATTCTTTGCGACACCGTTAAGGGTTGCGGTATCGACTTTATTGAAGGCGATTTCAGATGGCACTACGGTGCATTTGACGACGAAAAATACGAAAAAGGCAAAAAGGCTCTTGAAAAATCATACGCCGCAAGAATCGCACGCGTTGAAAAGGAGGCAGAATAATTATGGCAGGCGGATTAACATATACAGCTGAACAGTCAACCTCTCTCTCAACTGCTGAAATTTACGGTCAGGCTCTTGTTGAATTGGCAGAGGCTCATCCTGAGGTCGTTGCGCTTACCGCGGACCTTGCAAAATCAACAAAAATCGGTGACTTCCAGAAAAAGTTCCCCGAACGTTTCTTTAACGTCGGTATTGCCGAACAAAATATGTTCGGTGTTGCCGCGGGTATGGCGAAAGCGGGTCTTGTACCTTTCCTTTCAACATTCTCGCAGTTTGCGTCTTTCCGCTCGGCGGATCAACTTCACACAGACCTTTGCTATCAGAATGTAAACGCTAAAGTTATCGCAACACATTCGGGTACTTCATTTGGTCAGGCGGGTTCAACTCACCATGCGATTTGCGACCTTGCCCTTACCCGTTCAATTCCCAACCTTACGGTTATTTGCCCTGCCGACGGCTATGAAACATACAACGCCGTTATGGCGGCATACAACACACCCGGTCCTTTCTATATCAGAATCAACCGTGGTTTCGACCGTGTTCTTTACAAAGATGCAAATTACGGTTTCGAGCTCGGCAAAGCGGTTGAAGTTCACGAAGGCTCCGATATTACCGTTATCGCTTGCGGTTCATGTGTATTCCAAGCTTTCCAAGCTGCGGAATTCCTTGAAAAAGCAGACGGTCTTAAAGTAAGAGTTCTTGATATGCACACAATTAAACCTCTTGACAAAGAAGCGGTTCTTAAAGCGGTTATGGATACACGCCGTATCATCACCGTTGAAGACCACACCGTTATCGGCGGTTTGGGCTCTGCCGTTGCCGAAGTTGTTGTTGAATCGGGCAAAGGCTGTGCATTCAAAAAACTCGGTATTCAAGATACATTTGCACCTATCGGTCTTCATGAAGACATTATGAGTACACTCGGCATTGACTCTAACGGTATCATCGAAGCGGTTCGTGAAGTTATGAAAGCCGACTTTGAAGAAGATAACGATTGGGACGATGAATTCTAAGGAGGATGGTTTTCTTGTCAAATACACAAGAAGCATTATATACTAATAAAATATTCCTTTGCGGTGCATTACCGCTTTTAAAGACAATCGTCGCCGATGTTCCTTCGCTTAAAAAAAGTTTTGAAAATGTGCATTGTATTTATCAGGTAAGTTGCCTTGATCCGGATGCTCCGGAGGGAAAATGGGCTACTCACTTTATGGTAAACGGTGACGAATGGCTCATTCACGCCAACAAAGTTGCTTACAGAGTTAAAAAGCAAAAATTTGTCGAACTCGAATTTAAGAGTGTCGAAGCAATGAACGCTTTCTTTAAAGGTAAAATCGCTCCCTCAACATTTCCCAAAATGCGCGGTGTGAACTATATTAAAGAATTCGGCGTGTTTATGGCGGCACTTCTTAAAATGGCAGGTCTTTTGGGCCTTTCGGAGCCTCCCGAAAAAGAGGAGGATAAAAGGCTTCTCGTTAAGTGCTACTTCTATCTGCTTTCGGCGGGTATAAGCACTCTTAACAAAATGGGTCACCCCGAAATACACGATTGGACTTCAAAAAGCCCCGACCGTGTTTATGCATGGAAAGTCGACGGCGAAGACTCTGTTTCCGCATACATCAGAATTAAAGCGGGCAAAAGTAAAGCCGGCAGAGGCGAATACAAACGTGCGCTTCCGTTCTTTACCATGCGCTTCAACAACCTCGACAGTGCGTTGGGCATTCTTATGTCTATCGACGATATGCTCGATTCCGTTCAAAAAGGCAAACTTATTATGGACGGCGCTCCCGAATTTGGCGCTCAAATCGGTGCGTATATGATGGAAATAGGCGCAATGGCGAAGTAAGGGGCGGTAAAAAAGCGCAGACCGCATAAAACAGTATAATGCAAAGGGGGTTTACGGGTGTGAATAACACCTGTAGACCCCCCCTAAATAATATAATAGATCGACAAATATAAAAAAATAAATGTTTTATGCTACGAACAAAACTCGCCACTCGGCGTACCTCTGTACGCCGTCGGGTAACCAAAAACAAGGCTGACACCTTGTTTTTGCTCGTTTTGTCCGTTCTGCATCTTTTTTCCCATCCCCTTAAAATTGTGCGGTAAAAAAGTGCAGACCGCATAAAACGGTCATAATAAAAAGAAAAGGGGTTTTTACGGAAAAGAAATCTGTAAGAGCCCCTTAATTATCGGAGAAACAAATGAGCCAAATGAAAGAAAAACTTCACACGGGTGAAATTTATTACCCGAACGACGAAACAATAATGAAAGAACAGTTGTTGTGCCTCGACAGACTTTATGATTTCAATGCGACACGCCCGACAGAACTCGAAAAAAGAACGGCGATGCTCAAGGAGATGTTTGCCGAAATCGGTGAAAACTGCTATATAGAACCGCCGTTTCACTCGAATTTCGGAGGCAAACACGTTCACTTCGGAAAAAATGTCTATGCCAATTTCAATTTGACCTGTGTTGACGATACGCACATATATGTCGGGGATTATACAATGATAGGCCCGAATGTAACTCTCGCAACGGCGGGTCATCCGATATTGCCCGAACTTCGTGAAAAGGGATATCAATTCAATATGCCCGTTCATATCGGCAAAAACTGTTGGCTCGGTGCGGGCGTTGTTGTTTTGCCCGGAGTAACAATAGGCGACAATACGGTTGTCGGTGCCGGAAGCATAGTTACGAAAGATTTACCGCCGAATGTAGTGGCGGTAGGGAATCCCTGCAAGGTTTTAAGAGAAATAAACGAACACGACAGGGAATTTTATTTTAAAAACCGAAAAATAGATTGGGAAAATATGTGACGTGATAAATAAAACTTCGCAAAACATCTTGCGGTTTAAAATTGCCCGAAATTCACAAATTTTTCACAAAATTTACTTGACACTTACGGTTTGACCCTGTATAATATCAAGAGTATTATGATAATTATACCTTTGTTGGTAACAGCGGAGGGAGGGAACTATAAATGAGTCAGGTAAAAGTTAAAGAGAACGAGTCTTTGGACAGTGCTCTCCGCAGATTTAAAAGACAAACATCAAGAGACGGTGTTATCCAAGAAGTCCGTAAAAGAGAGCATTACGAAAAACCCTCTGTAAAGAGAAAAAAGAAATCCGAAGCCGCTCGCAAACGCAAATTCTATTAAAAAAAGAGAGATGAATCCTTATTTTTAAGGTTTCGTCTCTTTTCTTTTTTTTATTTATATGATATATTGATTAAGGAGTGTAAGATTTTCAACCGTTGCGTTTTCGGTATTTGATATATGAAAGAGAGTTGTTTTAACGTGCCTTTAACCGAATTGCGAAAAATTCTCAAAAATAAACACGAGGCAATTATAATCGCTTCGGAGGTGAACCGCCTGTGTTTCAGCGGATTTTCCGCCTCCGACGGCTACCTTGTGATAACTTCCGACGATGCCGTGCTTTTTATGGACAGCCGTTACATCGAGGCGGCACAAAAATCGGTTGAAAATTGCCGTGCGGTGCTGTTTAAAAACGACAGAGAAGAAATAAAAGATTATCTTAATAATAAAAAAATCGCAAAAGCATATACCGAAAGAAAAAACATCAGCGTTGATACGGCGGATTTTTTGAAATCGGCGTTTATGCCGTGCCGTGTTACTCCGTCAAAAAAACTTGAAAATATAATAGAGAGTGTGCGAAAAGTTAAAACCGACGAGCAAGTTGAAAAAATCAAAAAGGCTCAGGCGATAGCGGAAGACGCTTTTAATCACATACTCAAGTTTATAAAACCGGGCGTAAGTGAAAAGCAGATTGCTCTTGAACTCGATTTTTATATGCTTTCACACGGGGCGGAGGCGCTCTCGTTTGAAACCATAGCGGTTACTGGCAAAAAAACCTCGATGCCACACGGCGTACCCGATGACACAAAAGTCGAATGCGGAGATTTCGTAACAATAGATTTCGGTGCGGTTTATGATGGGTATCACAGCGATATGACAAGAACGGTTGCGGTGGGGGAAGTTTCCGAAGAACAGCGAAAAATTTACGATATCGTTTTGCGAGCGCAGAAGGCGTCATTAAAAATTCTTAAAGAAGGTTTGCCGTGCAACGAAGCGGATGCCGCCGCAAGAGATATCATAACCGATGAGGGCTACGGCGAATATTTCGGTCACAGCACGGGTCACGGTGTCGGTGTTGAAATACACGAAGCACCGACTTTGGCAAAAAACAAAACCCCGTTGCAAAAGGGTAATGTCGTCACGGTTGAACCGGGGATATATATTCCCGAAAAATTCGGTGTAAGAATTGAAGATATGGCACTCATTACCGAAAACGGATGCGAAAATTTAACTTCGTGTCCCAAGGAGTTGATAATTCTTTGAAATACGAAAATTTTGAAGATTTAAGAACAGATTGTTTGAAATGTAAAAACTGTCCGCTTGCCGAAACACGCAAAAACGTTGTTTTCGGCGTAGGCAACGAAAACTCCGACATTCTTTTTGTCGGTGAGGGGCCGGGTGCAAACGAGGATATTCAAGGCGAACCGTTCGTCGGCAAAGCGGGTCAACTTTTGGATAAATATCTTGAAGTTATCGGGCTTTCAAGAAAAAAGAATATCTATATTGCGAACATCGTGAAATGCCGACCTCCCGAAAACCGAGACCCCGAACCCGCCGAGCAGGAGGCGTGTATAGAGTGGTTGCGATGTCAAACAAGGCTCATCAAACCGAAAATAATAGTGTGTTTGGGCAGAATTGCGGCTCAAAAACTCATTTCGGAAGATTTCAAAATAACCCGTCAACACGGCGAGTTTATAAAAAAAGGCAATATCATTTTTACGGCAACATACCATCCGGCGGCTCTTTTAAGAAATCCGTCGAATAAAGCGGATGCACTTTCCGATTTTCAAAAATTGCGTGACAAAATAAAAGAATTAAATTGCGACATTTAAGGAGGCAACATTTATGGATATCAAAAATTACATTGCCGAGGGCAAAGCGATACTCGGCATCGAGTTCGGCTCAACAAGAATTAAAGGTGTTCTTATCGACGCCGAGGGCACGGTTCTCGCAACGGGCGGTTACGAGTGGGAAAACAGTTTCGTAAACGGAATATGGACTTACGGCGAAGACGAATTTTTTGCCGGCTTAAAAGGTTGCTACGCCTCGCTCAAAAAAGATGTCAAAGACCGTTACGGCATCACGCTCAAAAAACTTAAAGCAATAGGCATCAGCGGTATGATGCACGGGTATCTTGCGTTTGACGGCGAGGGTAAACTTCTTGCGCCGTTCCGCACATGGAGAAATACTCTTGCGGGGAGCGCGGCAAACAAACTGACCGAAGTTTTTCAGTTTAACATTCCCGACCGTTGGAGCATTGCGCATCTTTATCATGTAATTTCGGAAAACGAGGAACACGTAAAAAATATCCGTTACATCACAACGTTGGCAGGCTACATTCACACGCTCTTAACGGGCGAAAAAGTTCTCGGAATAGGCGAAGCATCGGGTATGTTCCCCATGAACGGCAACAACTATGACGAAGCAATGCTCGATAAATTCGATGACCTTGTAGCGGATAAAGGTTACCCGTGGAAGATAAGAGAGATTCTTCCCAAGGTGCTTGTTGCGGGCGAAAACGCCGGCACTCTTACCGAAAGCGGTGTAAAACTTCTTGATGAAGAAGGCGACCTTGAAGCGGGAATTCCCATGTGCCCGCCGGAGGGCGATGCCGGTACGGGTATGGTCGCAACAAACAGCGTAAGAGTAAGAACCGGTAACGTTTCGGCGGGTACATCTGTTTTCGCAATGATAGTTCTTGAAAAAATGCTTTCAAAACTTTACCGTGAAATCGATATGGTAACAACGCCCGACGGAGCGCCCGTCGCAATGGTGCATTGCAACAACTGTACATCGGATATCAACGCATGGACATATCTTTTCAAAGAAGTTCTTGACCTTATGGGCGCCGAATGTTCAATGGGCGACCTTTTTACGGCGCTTTTCAAAAAATCAGCCGAAGCCGATGCGGATTGCGGAAATCTTCTTTCGTATAACTATTTTTCGGGCGAATTTATAACAGGCTTCGAAACAGGCAAACCGCTTTTCGTAAGAGAGCCCGACAGCAATTTTTCGCTTGCGAATTTTATGAGAGTTCAACTTTTCACCGCATTCGGCGGAATAAAAATCGGTATGAATATATTAAAAGACGAGAATGTCGCCATTGACAAAATTCTCGGTCACGGCGGATTCTTCAAAACCCCCGTTATCGGTCAAAGCGTTCTTGCGGCGGTTATGAACGCACCCGTTTCCGTTATGGAAACGGCAGGCGAGGGCGGTGCATGGGGTGTTGCGGTTCTCGCGGCGTTTGCGGTCGGCAAAGAAAACGGCGAAACACTTCCCGATTATCTCGATAATAAGATTTTCGCAACACAAAAAATGACAACACTCGAACCCGATGAAAAAATCACGGAGAGTTTTAATTTGTTTATGGAAAATTACAAAAAAGGACTTTCTGTTGAAAGAGCGGCGGTAGAAGTTCGTTAAAACACGAAGTCCGAGTAACACACTACACGAAAAACAGAAAGCAACACACTACACAAAAAACACAAAAATAACCCCGTTGGGATTACGGTAAATCCGCTTTCCCGACGGGGTTTTGCTATGTAAAATAAGTGCAATATGCTTTTGTCTGTAATTTTTGTAATAATTACTGTATGATGTTTTCACTAAAAATATAATAAAACTATCCGGAGGTAAATATAATGACAGTTCGAATTTTGACACCAAAAGTAATA
>CAYPAB010000069.1:0-7799 GCA_964408605.1 uncultured Eubacteriales bacterium | reverse complement strand
TTGAAACTTTACAGCTCCACGTAGGTCAGGAAAATCCCGATCCCGCAACCGATGCACGTGCGGTACCGATTTACGCAACCACTTCGTATGTATTTAAGAATTCCGCTCATGCGGCGGCTCGCTTCGGTCTTGCGGATGCGGGAAACATTTACGGCAGACTGACCAACTCAACGCAGGATGTCTTGGAACAGCGTGTGGCGGCTCTTGAAGGCGGCGTCGCTGCTTTAGCTCTTGCTTCCGGTGCGGCGGCAATTACATATACCCTTGAAGCGCTCGGTCAAAACGGCGGTCATTTCGTGGCTCAAAAAACCATTTACGGCGGCAGTTACAATCTGCTCGCCCATACTCTCCCAAACTTCGGCATTACAGCCTCTTTTGTAAATATTCACGACCTCGCTGAAGTTGAGTCAGCCATACAGGAAAACACCAGAGCGATCTACATTGAGACGCTCGGCAATCCCAACAGCGATATTCCTGATATTGACGCACTTGCTTCGCTTGCTCACAAGCACGGTTTACCCCTTGTGGTAGACAATACCTTCGGTACACCATACCTCATCCGCCCTATTGAACACGGTGCGGATATCGTGGTACATTCCGCTACCAAATTTCTTGGCGGTCATGGTACAACACTGGGTGGTATTATCGTTGATTCCGGTAAGTTCGACTGGGCGGCAAGCGGAAAGTATCCCGCTATTGCCGACCCCAACCCAAGCTATCACGGTGTATCCTTTGTGAAGGCAGTCGGACCCGCAGCGTTTGTCACCTACATCCGAGCTATTCTGCTTCGTGATACCGGAGCTACCATTTCTCCCTTTGCAGCATTCTTGCTCTTACAGGGCATTGAAACCCTCTCCCTTCGTCTGGAACGCCATGCGGAGAATACGAAAAAGGTTGTTGAATTTCTCAAGAATCACCCTCAGGTTGAAAATGTCAACCATCCGTCGTTGCCTGATCATCCCGACCATGCACTGTATCAGAAATATTTCCCCAACGGAGGTGGCTCTATCTTTACCTTTGAGATTAAGGGAGGTCAAGATGAAGCACACAAGTTTATTGACAGCCTGGAAATTTTCTCTCTGCTCGCCAATGTCGCTGATGTAAAGAGCCTTGTCATTCATCCCGCAACCACTACGCACAGTCAACTTTCCGAAGAAGAACTTGCCGATCAGGGCATTAAATCCAACAGCATTCGTCTTTCCATCGGAACCGAGCATATTGATGATATCCTTGCCGATCTGCAAAAAGGTTTTGATGCTGTAAGGTAATCTATAAATACGGAGGATAACTATTATGTCTAACATTTATACATCCGCTGATCAACTGATCGGCAAAACACCGCTTCTTGAACTCACGCATATTGAAAAAGCCTTGGGATTGAAAGCAAAGATCGTTGCCAAACTGGAATATTTCAATCCGGCGGGATCTGTTAAAGACCGCATTGCAAAAGAAATGATCGACGATGCTGAGGCAAGCGGAAAACTGAAGACCGGCTCTGTTATCATTGAGCCCACCTCCGGTAATACCGGTATCGGTCTTGCCGCTGTTGCCGCTGCCCGTGGCTACAGAATTATTATCGTAATGCCCGAAACGATGTCTGTAGAACGCCGTCAGTTAATAAATGCATACGGTGCGGAACTTGTGCTGACCGATGGTGTCAAGGGCATGAAGGGTGCTATTGCAAAGGCGGAAGAACTCGCCGCCCAGACACCTAACAGTTTTATTCCCAAACAGTTTGTGAACCCCGCCAACCCAAAGGCACACAGAGAAAATACCGGCCCCGAAATCTTTGAGGATACCGACGGTAATGTGGACATCTTTGTTGCGGGCGTTGGTACCGGAGGTACGGTAACAGGTGTCGGCGAATACCTGAAATCCCAGAACCCTGCAGTTAAGGTCGTTGCCGTTGAGCCGTCCGCTTCTGCGGTGCTCTCTACCGGTGTTGCCGGCCCTCACAAGATTCAGGGTATCGGTGCAGGCTTCGTTCCCGACGTACTGAACACAAAAATTTATGATGAGATTATTCCCGTATCCAACGAGGATGCTTTTGCTACCGGAAAACTCATCGGCAAGAGTGAGGGTGTTCTTGTGGGAATTTCCTCCGGTGCCGCTGTGTGGGCGGCTATCGAACTCGCAAAGCGCCCCGAAAACGAAGGGAAAACCATTGTCGTACTCCTGCCCGACACCGGTGACAGATATTTATCCACGCCCCTGTTTTCTTAATCCAAACCCGCCTTTAACGGCGATTTTCTTAAGGCGTATTGTGTAGACTTCAGTCATCTTATACCGACAAGGAGAAAAATATGCAAATATATCTTGATAATGCAGCAACAACAAAAATGAGCAAACCGGCGATAGATGCCATGCTTCCCTTTATGGATGGCATTTACGGTAATCCGTCAAGCCTTCATTCGATAGGGCAAAAAGCCAACGAAGCACTTGTAAATGCTCGTGAGCGCATTGCGAAATTACTCGGATGTGAAGCGAGAGAAATCACCTTCACCTCCGGGGGCAGTGAGGCGGATAATCAGTCAATAATCTCAGCAGCCCGCCTCGGAGAGAAAAACGGAAAGAAGCACATTATCTCAACCGCATTTGAGCATCACGCTGTTTTACATACGCTGAACAGACTCGAAAAGGAAGGCTTTGAGATTACTCTGTTGGATGTTCACGAGAACGGACTTGTAACGCCCGAACAAGTATCGGATGCCATTCGTGAAGACACCTGTCTTGTAACTGTAATGTACGCTAATAACGAGATCGGCACAATACAACCTATTGCGGAAATCGGTGCCGTTTGCCGAGAAAAAGATATAATTTTTCATACCGATGCCGTGCAAGTGGCAGGACACCTTCATATCAATGTAAAAGAACAAAATATTGATATGCTGTCACTCTCTGCTCATAAGTTCCACGGCCCTAAAGGAATCGGCGCATTGTATGTGCGAAAAGGAATCCGGCTTACAAACCTTATCGAAGGCGGCGCACAGGAGCGAGGCAACCGTGCCGGCACCGAAAATATCCCTGCGATCATGGGAATGGCGACAGCGCTTGAAGAAGCGTGTAAACACATAGATGAGAATACCGAAAAATTAACGGTACTGCGGAACAGACTGATTACCGGACTTTCCGAAATTCCTCACTCGATTCTTAACGGTGATGCAAAAAGCAGACTCCCCGGCAATGTGAATTTTTGCTTTGAGGGTATCGAGGGCGAATCTTTGCTTCTGCTTCTCGACGATAAAGGTGTTTATGCTTCATCGGGCTCTGCGTGTACTTCGGGCTCTCTCGATCCGAGCCATGTTCTCCTTGCCATCGGCAGGGTACACGATATTGCTCACGGATCATTGCGACTTTCATTATCCGAGGAAAACACTGAGGAAGAAATCGATTATACGATAAAAGCGGTCAAAGAAGTTGTCGAATATCTGCGAAGTATTTCTCCCATCTGGCGTGATCTCGTAAACGGAAAAAAAGAATTTGTAATAAAATGAGGTAATTGATATGGCTCTTTATAGCGACAAAGTAATGGATCATTTCAGAAATCCCCGCAACGTGGGTGTAATCGAAGATGCCGACGGCATCGGTGAGGTCGGCAACGCCAAATGCGGTGATATTATGAAAATCTATCTCAAAATCGAAAATGGCGTCATAGTTGACGTAAAGTTTGAAACCTTCGGCTGCGGTAGTGCGATAGCATCGAGTTCTATGGCAACAGAATTGATCAAAGGCAAGCCCGTTTCCGAGGCTTTAACTCTGACTAACAAAGCAGTAGCAGAGGCACTTGACGGTCTGCCGGCCCACAAATTGCACTGCTCTGTGCTTGCGGAAGAAGCGATAAAAAAGGCTTTGCGGGATTATTATGAAAAAAACGGTATTCCTTGCTAATCCCATTGTATGTTGCCCTACACATTTACGAATGACAAAGTATACGGATGCCGAGTAGCGAAAACTTTATAGTTTTTCACTTGAATTACATATCAATTCCGTAGTATAATTAACGGCGAAAGTACAGAGGTGAAAAACAATGATGATTTCAACAAGGGGCAGATATGCACTGCGAGTTTTGATTGATCTTGCGGAACATGACGGTGACGGGTATATTCCTATGAAGGAGATTGCCAACAGGCAGGGCATTTCACTGAAATACTTAGAGCAAATCATTCCCGCATTGTCCAAAAACGGATTTCTCGAAGGTGTGCACGGTAAAGGTGGCGGATACCGTCTTATGAAGTCCCCCCGTGATTGCCGAGTAGGAGATGTTTTGCGTCTTACCGAAGGTGATCTTGCACCTGTATCTTGTCTTAAATGCGATGCCGAACCGTGTGAACGCTCCCATATATGTCGAACATATCCGATGTGGACAGAATTTTACAGTATCGTAAACAACTATTTTGACGGAATTACGCTTGCCGATATTATGAAACCGGATATACCCGATAATCATTCGATATAGATTCAGTCTGCTTTTGCTGTTTCGAGGAGTTTATTGTCAATCGTGAAAATGTACTACGGTCGAAACACTTGAATTCTTGCATCGGTACAATACAATTTAACAACGAATGTATGTTATTATTTAAGGCGACGAATGTTTTATGCTGCGAACAAACCTCGTCACTCGGCAAAAGGTGACGGGTAGTCTGAAGCCTTGTTTTTGCTCGTTTTGTCCGTTCTGCATCTTTTTTCTATCCCCTTACGACCCCTTCTTCCGGAGTGTGACAGTTTAGAATTTTCCTCGGTAAATTGTTCATCAATTAACCCGCAATCTTTCGGAGGATGAAATTAAGAAGGCGGGATTTGATGCGTACTTTGTAAACTTTACAACGGGAATTTATCCGCAAAGAGAGGGCGATATAATAACCGATTTAACGGAAAATCTTGCTGCCGAACCGAAAGTCTGGACTACCTACGACAATATTTTGCGACTTGTGGATGATCCGATGTCAGAGAACCGATTAAATTCCTTCGTGCAAGAGAAATCGTTCGTTTTCAGCGTTTCGGCGAAGGATTGAGGCTTGCCACCGACAACCTTGACGAGAAGAATTTCCACGCATTTAATACATCCTTTGATAAACATTGTCAATAATGGTTATAAACTCCGAGTGATTCATATAAAACCGTGAAAAACCGCAAGTCTGCCGAACAGGGGAGACTTGCGGTTTTTAGTATGACGGGAATATTGAACCGCCGTATGCCGAACGGCACACACGGTGGTGTAAAAAGAACGCTGATTTTACCGTGCTTGGATGTTAAAATGCTTTGCCGTCAAAATCAACCGTTCCGTCGGGAGTGATTACTGCGGTGTATATGCCGTCGGGACTGCCGTTTGTTTCGGCTTCGTACTGAATTACATAGTTACCGCCGATAAGCTGAACCATGGTGCCCTGTTCGCTCATATCCTTGGAAAGGTTAGCAGTCCAAAGAACATTGCCTACAAGGTCTGTTTTCATAATTGCATCAGCACTCTTATGAGAAATAAGCAGGATTCCGTCTTCAAGTTTTCGGATTTCGGATTTTGCACCGACATATTTCGGCTCGACTGCATTTTCACCTGTTTCGGCGTCGATTATGTACATACTGCCGTTTGCGACAAGATAAATATGGTCTTTGGTGTAGTCGATAACCGAACTTGTTGTCTGGTCAAATTCACGGCTCCATATATTTTTCAAATCTCTGTCGTAGCATTCGAGAGTGTATACTTTCAGCGACTTGTCGAACACTTCAAGATAGAAATGCTCAAAGTCCGCAGAGAAGGTCAGATTTCTTTCGATGGGATATTCCGATTTACAGTCAATGATATATCCGCCGGAGTCTGCAAGGAAAAGATATTTTGTGAAATTGGCATTGCTCTGATTATCAAGTTCTGCGGTGTAAAATGAGCCTTCGTACGAATCATAGTCATAATCGTCGCTGCCTGCAACATCGCCGTTTTTTGTATATCGGAGTTTTAAGTCATCACCGAAAATATATTTTGCCATAAGACGGATTTCTTCCATTGAGTACATAGGGCTTACCATATCATGGTAATAGAAATATGTGTATCGGTTAACAAGAATGGTGGGTACGGTATAACTCTCGCCATCAACGGTGTAGGTGTTTACATCAACATATTTTCCGTAAAGGTAAAGAGAGTCACCTTCCATAATTCTTGTTTCACTCTGCGAGCCCTTGATAACGGCATAGTCGCCCGTTTTTAAATAGAAACCGTCGGCAGTTTTATATGCTTCATATTCAACAAGAGCAGTATATTCTTCGGAATTGCTCTCAATTATTTTGGTTATATGACAAAGGAAGTTGATTTGCGCATCTTTATAAACCTGCGGATAGCGTTGTAACGAACTGTAAGGGGCACGGAAATAGTCGGTGTCAAAATACTGAATAATGAGTTTCTCGATTTCATTCAATTCAACACCTTTGTTGCGAAGTTTAACATTCATAAGACCGAGAGCCGTGTCCTTTTCGGGAGTTGTTTTTTTGTCGGTTTTGCCGAAAAAGGTTTCATCTTTCGCAAACGCATTTTCTGCGTTTTTTGTTTCTCCCGAAGCGTTGGAACTTTCTTTACCCAATTTGGGAACGACAATAACTGCCGAAATAATAAGTGCAACGCATAAAACGACGGCAATTATAATGATCGGGAGTTTTTTGTTGGGCTTTTTGGTGATTAACTCAGGCGTTTCCGCTTTCATTTCTTCACCGAATTTTGTCATACAGTAGGGACAGAATTGACTTTCGTCGGGTAGTTCTTTTTTACAATTTTTACAGATCATAGCAAATCCTCCAAAAAGATTATAATGTTATTATATTCTTGTTTTTAGAATATTTCAAGATTTAATTACCAACGGATAACATTGCGGTTGCCACTTGATTCAAGGCTTGAAACAAATTCTTCGGAAACTGCACATATAGAGTGTGAAACGGCAGAGGCGACCGACTGAGTAATGCTGTCGTATTGCGAACGGCGGGCAACGAAGCCAAACTCACGAAAAAATTATTGAGGTTGATTGTATCGTCTGATGCAACGGCAGATAAAATTGACGAAATTTGAATAAAAATAAGACCGTTGACAGTATTCTACACCGTCAGCGGTCTTTTGTCCTATGCAGTCTGCATAGTACTTTAAAATTTACTGTGTTATAATTTTGAAGCAAGTTCACGCACATTTGAATAACGCTTGTTCGGATCAAGATTTATGCAGGTTTCGATAACTTTTTCGAGCTTGCCGGTATAGAGTTTTTTTGACGGGTGCTCACCCGTAAGCATAACATTTATAAGAATGCCCAAAGCAAAAATATCCGAGCGACAGTCGGTCTGATTGATTCCGTATTGTTCCGGTGCGGCAAATCCTGTCGTGCCGATAAATGATGTGTCCTGCGGTTGGTAATTTTTAAATATCCTTGCGGCATCAAAGTCGATAAGTTTAACATTACCGTATGAATCAAGCATAATGTTTTCGGGTTTGATATCTCTGTGTATTATGTTCAGCGAATGAAGTGTATTAAGAGCCGAGCAAACACTTTTTATGATTGATCGAACGCCGCTTTCCGTATATGTTCCGCTTTTGAGAATATCCGCAACCGTGGTGCCGTTAATATATTCTTCAAAAACTTCACAGCAATTCCCGTCTGTTTTTACACTGTAGATTTTCGGTAAATTCGGATGCGATATACCCATTAATAAATTGTATATAGAAGCATCACCTTTAAAAACTATTTTAACAATTTGAGTATCAAGAACTTTATGACGATAGACAACGGCTGTCTTGTTGTCTTTTTGTGTAAGTGCCTTGACAAATTCAAATT
>CAYPAB010000068.1:0-8311 GCA_964408605.1 uncultured Eubacteriales bacterium | reverse complement strand
CTTATAAAATTAGTTCTTATTTTCGGCTCGCCTACAGGTCTTTCTATGCCGGCATCCTTCCCCGCTTTGATGCAATTGAGGAGCCAAGCGGTATTTTTACCCAATGTACGCATAACCTGTAAGCCTTCTTCGTCTTTGAGAACGTCTTCGGCTTTTGCACCGTGCACCATATTCCAATATCCCGAAGAAACAATCGGCATATTGCTTATTGTGAAATACTTATTCAAAACGTCGAAAGCCGCTGTTGAGCCGGCACGACGGCAACTTAACACAGCGGCACCGGGTTTGTATTTAAAATTCTTACCGCCGGCGTAAAACGCCCTGTCCAAAACAGCACAAATTGTTCCGGAGGGTGCGGCATAGTGAACGGGTGAACCGAAAATAAAAGCATCCGAAGTTGACGCTTTATCAATAAGAGTATTTGCAACATCGTCGTTAAATACACATTTACCGCTGTTATTGACACATCCGCCACAACCGATACAACCTCTTACGGGTTTGTTACCGAGCCAAAATATCTCGGTTTCGATACCGCTTGCGTTAAGTTCTTTTTCAACCTCGCAAAGTGCTGTATAAGTGCAACCTTTTTCGTGAGGCCCACCGTTTACAAGTAAAACTTTCATATATATTACCTCTTTATAATATTATTTCCGCAATTTGAGACGGTTTATCTATAATATATTCGGGTGAGAGTTCTTCTAACACCTTTTTATCTCTGAATCCCCAAGTGACGGCAATACAGGATAGCCCCGAATTACGTGCGGTTTCAACATCGACTTGAGAATCGCCGATATATACGGTCTTTTTAATATCCGCATTCAAATTTTTTACAGCGTTGAAAACAGAATCGGGGTACGGTTTACGTCTTACGCCGTCTTTTTCGCCCGTTGCAAAATCAAATATTCCCGAAAAGTAGTCGGATATAAGCCCTTGAACGGCAAAATCCGCTTTATTTGAAACGAGCGCAAGTTTAACTCCGCTGTTTTTCAAACGATATAAAACATCTTTTATTCCGTTATAGGGTTTTGTGTGATTGGCGGAATTGTTTTTGTAATGAATTTTGAAATCTTCAAAACATTTGTCGAGCGTTTCGCTGTCGGTACCGTCGGGCACGGCACGTTCCATAAGAAGCCGTATTCCGTTGCCGACAAACGCACGCACTTCTTCGGTGGTTCTTTTCGGCAACGAGTTTTTTGACAGCGCAAAATTCACGCTGTCACGCAAGTCTTCAAGCGTATCGAGAACAGTTCCGTCAAGATCAAATATCGCTGTTTCAAACTTCATCTTCGTGGCACTCCAAATCAACTACCGTATACTCCCTGCCGAGGGCGGGAAGAATTTTTTCGGTCAAATCTTTTGTGCTGAATCTGACCGTTGCTGTGTTAACACACGGATGGCAGGCAAAAAACTCATCGTTGAAAACATTTTTTTCGATAAGCAGGTTAACGGTTTTCGATTTGTCATACATCAGCGACAAAACAGTAAGAGACCCCGGTGACACATTAAGCAATTTTTCCATATGCTCTCCGCTTGCGAAAGAAAGCCGTGAAGAATTGATTTGCGACGAAAGATATTTCGTTTTAAACGGCATATCGCCGGGGATGAGAAGCATATAGAAGACCGTTTCCTGCCTGTTGCACAGCAACAGATTTTTGCAGATTTTTGCATTGATTACTTCTTCAACACCCCTGCACAATTCGATAGTGGCGGCTTCGTCATGCTCCGCACGTATATAGTCCACACCGTTTTCTTCAAGGAAAAGGTAACTTTGCATTTCTTTTTCGGTTGCGGTTGTTTCGGGATGTGATGTAAACGTTTCTTTGTTTATGTACATAATAATTACTCCGTGTTATAAACTTTCGGTTTGAAAGTCAATACATTTTCAATACTTTTTCAGCCGCTTCACGCAAACAAAATCCCGTTAGAGCGGTTGCGTCGGCATTATATTTTTTGTTAAGTTTGCGAAGGCTTTCGATATTATTCGGAAGCGGTTCTTTCAACGCAAGATAAAACGCATCGAGTAAGTCGCAACACATTGCGAATTTTTCGACCCATTTTTCGAGTTCATTAAACAACGGCACACTTTTGTCACGAAGCATATTAAGGCAGTTACGCATATTTTCGTTATAATCGGAAAATTCTTTGAATGCTTCCTCGTGTTTTCCACGTGATATAAGGAAGTTGATGTGAGCCAAAGTTTTGCTCATATAAGCCGAACTGTATTTTGACAGGCACGAAACTCCGAGATGGTCGGCAAAATATCGGAATGATTCTGTTTTTTCGCCCAAAATTTCAAAATACGCATTTTCGAGCGAAGCGTCGGGGTCGTACTCGGTGGGATTCCAAAGATAATCGGCAACGGTCATAAGCGGAATTTTCGAACATTCGGCATATTCCATAACATTTGAAATAAGCCCTTCGCACGCTTTATAAAGGTCTTTATCCCTGCCGATGAGCGCACCCATATGCATTTCGTGGAACATTTCACAGTCGTTGACGGGGTAATTATCCCAAAAAAGCGGTCTGTGGTCTGTTGAACGCAAAAGTTCAGCCGATTCACGAACTGTCAAAACTCTGGAGCAAATTTCCTGACCTGTCCAAAACATTTTAACATCGGTCGGTGTTTTTTTGCCGAATTTCGAAATATAGTATCCGTTTTCGTCACCGCTGTATTGAGTGGGACAAACAGTCAGTTTGATGTTCGAATCAAAAGATTTCAACTCGTTGTAAGTTCTGTTGACCAAATCGATGTGGGCATCGACGATGCTGTCGTATTTTTCGGCATCCTCGTCGTACTGAAATTCCCACGGGATATCATCAAGAAGCAAGCCGAAATTACGCACACCGATGGCGTAAATGCTTTTGATTTTATCAACAAGAAGTTTAAAATCTTCATCCGATGTGTAACAGTAAGAAAGCCCCGGCCCTATGCACCAATAAAAATCAAAAAAGTTGTCCGTTGCGGTAAGATACAGGGTTTGCAATGCACCGAGTTGATCTTCGGGGTAAAGTTCACGCCATTTTTCACGGTGAAAAGCATCGTCTTTCGGTGCATAAAAATACGTATTCATACCGTATTTTGCCATAAGTCGCATAACGGAAATTCTTTTTGAATGTTCCCAAGTCGGGCCGTAAAAACCCTCGATATAACCACGCATTTCAAAAAGCGGATAATCTTCAAGGGAGCCTGTTTTAAGTTCGTTTCGAGTTATAAGTTTTGCGAGTGTGTTAAGCCCCCTGAAAACGCCTTTTTCGGACGAGGACTCGATAATCGCACCGTTTTCTTTAACCGTTATGAAATATTTTTCATCCGAAAGGCGTGAAAGTTCTTCGACGTATGTTGTTTTTTGGGTATCGGATAATTTTATATTAACCTCGAACGCACCGTCGAGAGCGATTCCGCATTCATTGAAAACACGTTCGGCGGTTTCGGTGCAATCGCCCGAAAATGCCACGCCGTCAACAAAAACAGCGTTTCCGTTAAGAAAGTTTTTTTGCACTTTGGGATAAATCATAAATGTTTTATCTCCTTTTTGTATTTTTCGAGCAGTTTGGCGTTGGCTTCGTCACCGCCGTCAACATTTGCCCCCGCAAAATGTTCGGGAACGAACCCCTCGTCAAGACACATTTCGACAGTTTCGGCAACAACGCTGTTAAGAATCAACGCACCCGCCACGGTGGATGTCGGGCAAACTTTACCGTCTATTCCGTCAATATCAAGGCATGCATCACCGACGCAACCGAAATTATCAAGCGTGATATCGGCGATTTCGCACAGCCGTTTTCCGCTTTTGTGCCGTGAATTTTGCGAAAAAGTGTGTTTTAAATTCGTAAGAGCCACAACGGTCATACCGCTGTTTTTACACAAAAGAGCCATATCGACAATTGCGGAATTTCTGCCCGAATTTGATATAATCAAAATAACGTCGCCTTTTTTCATTCCGTATTCGGAAAAAAGCATTTCGGCAAGCCCCTCTTTTCGCTCTATGGCGGTGCTTTCCGAGGCGGAAACGTGAAGCATCAACGGGTCATACAAAATCGGTTTGAAACACGCAAGACCGCCCGCACGGTAAAAAAGTTCTTCGGCGAGCATATGCGAATGCCCCGTTCCGAACAAAAAAATGCTTTTGTTGTTAATGAGCGCATCTTTAAAAACAGAGGCGGTTTTTTCAATTGAATCGGCACCGTTTTCTTCGATGCTGTCGATAATAGAGCGAATGTTTTCAATATATTCGTTATACTTTTTCATTTTATCCCCCTTGCCGCTTTCAAAGCGCCTTCAGCCGGTGTTACGGTCAACAGTTCAACTTTAATGTTCGGGTATTTTTCGCAAAAACGCTCAATAAACAGATTTTTAAAGAATTCGTTATTTTGAAAAACTCCGCCGTAAAGATAAATGATTTCGCATCCTTCGGTTTCATCCGCCAACGAAAACGCCGTTCTTAAAATTTTATCGCATTCTTCGGATAAAACGTCGCAAGCGACTTTATCGCCTTTTTCACATTCAACTGAAACGGCTTTCGCAAAAGCGGCGACAGAATCTTTAGAGGCGGTTTCCGAATAAACGGTGTCAATAATTTTTCTTAAACCGTCAACTTTAAAAAAATCGAGTGCCGATTTTACCAAAGGCTCGTCTTTTTTGTTTTCGTCATACATAACGGCAACACGTGATAAAGCGTTAACCGCAATTGAATATGCCGAACCGCCGTCACCGATTATGTGACCCCAACCGCCTTTAACGGTGATTTTTCCGTTTAGGTCGATTCCAACAGCCATTGAACCGGTACCGCATATCACGACACCACGAGGTGCATTGCAATCGCCCGAAAACAGAGCGACATAAACATCGCTGTTCATTTGTATTTTTTTGCTGTTTATGATGCCGTCGCAAAGCGAGTGGATAAGATTTTCATCCGCTTCATCATCCAAAGCGGAGCAACCGATAAAAACATTTTCGAAAATCACTTCGCCGATATTTCGGTAAATATCGTTGATAATCGCATCAAGGTTTTGTCTGACTTCGCTCATGGGAACGGAACGGAAGTTCAAAGTTTTCCCGACGGTTGTATAAATAATTTTGCCGTCACCGTCGCAAACAGATGCGGTTGTTTTTGTTCCGCCACCGTCTATGCCGAGGTAGTATTCCATAAATTCACCCACCGTTTCAACACAAAAATTCGGACTGTTTTTATTTTAAAACACGGCTGTAAAAAACACGTGATTTTTTACAGCCGTATTAGATAGTATCATAGCCTCTTCATAATATCGGCAACATTTTCGGCAATCGTTTCGTTAGTAAGATAGCCGAGTGAATTTGTTTCGTGATAATGGCGTCTGTCGAAAACATCTCTGCCCTGCTCGATATACGGCTGTGTTTTGTGAAGAATAAAATCGTTGGGTGTCACACAATAACCTGTCATATCGTTTGTTACGCAGTAAACAAGAAGGTCTTTGTCACCGACAATATCAATTAACGGTGTGGGGTTGATTTCAATTCCCTTGCCGGTTGCCGATTTTTCAGCGGGTGCGGCACCGCCGTAAACAACTTCGGGGAAAGGTTCGCCCGGAAGAAGAAGTATTTGCTGTGTGCCGAGTTTTATGTAAGCCATTTCGGTTAAAAGCGCAAGACCCAAATCGCCTTTGTCACAGGGGTAACGTTGCGATGAGCATGCTTTAATTGTTGCCATAAGTGCAAGAAGCCCGTTATCAACGGGAGAATAATATTTTTGCTGAAGCACCGTTATTTCAACGGGCATCTCTTTGTCGTTATCTATACCGAGGGCGGCGTTACCCAAAGTTTCACCTTGAATGCGTGTTCTTTCGGGCTTGTCCTCGCAAAAATTACCGGGGTCGACAGCACCGATAGCACCGACACCGAAAAGAACGTTGACTTTTTGCCTGTCGTTAATTGTTTTTCTTAACCAATAAGGGTAATCGGCACCGCACTCACGGTTACCGCCACCCAATGTGTTGGGATGAGCCGCATAATTCAAGAACCATGTTTCGGTTGAACCGTCGGAAGGCACAAAACGTGTTCTCGTAAGAACATCATGCATTGCATCGGGCTCACGCTTGCAAAACTGCGCTTCGGGAACGTGAACCGTGCCGATATACAGTTTGCCGGCTTTTCTGTTATTGTAGGCTTCGACGGCGATTTCTTTTAATGATTTAAGAAGAAGATCCATATATTCGGGGTCTTTACCGCTTTGAAGTTTCATAAGTTGACCCCAATAGCCGACCGTGTCAAAACCCGCATGGGAGTGCGTACATGAAACAAAAACATTAATGCACTTACTGTCAGCCATAAAACTTTTAAGTTCATCACGAACAAGGTTAAGTTCGAAGTTTGTAAGGCCGATAATATCGGCACTGATGTGAATATAACCACCGTTGTCGTCGGCACCTATCCACATTGCGCTGACCGTAACGGGATCGTGAACGCTTTCGATAACGTGACCCATACCGTGACCCGCAATCCAATATTTTTTTGCTTTTATGTCGGCGGGCATAACTTCCCTTACGGCATAACCGCACACATAACTTTCGCCTTTAACGACCGACGGTGCCGGCCTCGGCAGAGGTTCGGCTTTAACGCCATTTTTAACGAGTTTTTTTGCACTCATCTTTCCGATTTTTCGAACGGCTTTTGCCGCTAATTCATTAACACCCATAAAGAGAAACTCCTTAATTAAATTTAAGCATCAAAAATTCAATGTATAAATACAACATTATTTTAACAATAATATAAAATAAAGTCAACAAATTATATTATTAAAATCAATAGATTAAAAGCCAAATACGTTATTAAAATCAAAAGACCGAGGAAAAATCCATATTAAAAAACAGGCTGTAAAAACCTTTGTTTCTACAGCCGAGATTTTAAAATTATTTACTTTCCTTTTTCTTGCTGAAAAGCAATTTATCAACGGGGAAATAAAGGAAGAACTGAATTGCACCGCATATTGCACCGGAAATCGAAATAGCGACGTTTTCACCGAGTTTGCTTTCAAGCAGAGTGATAAGTGTGGGTGAAAGCCAAGCCGAGAAGCAGATAAGCGCAATCGTGAAAACTATGTAGATGGGAAGTGTAACGGCGATGTTAGCGCTTGAGTTGAAAGTTTTTTCACGGTTGATGAAGAAAGAAACTATTTGAGCAATAACATTGCTGGCGTTTGCGGCGATGAAAATGCCGAGACCGACTTCGGCGGTGGACTTGAAAACCCAAAAACCGAATTCCTTATAAAGGAAAGCATCGCTCATGGGAAGTTTGATAAGTAACGGCAGGAATGTTTGAATTACAAAAGCGCCCAAACTTACGACGATGAATTTAACAAACTGCCAGAGAGTTTCGATTCCTTTGCCCTTGTTTTGTGCGGCGGAATCAATTTTTGATAATTTGCTCATAAAGACACCTCTGTTGAATATTGTATTAACAGTTTAACATAATAAAGCGGTACTGTCAATAGAGCGAAATAAGACTCAAAAATCATAATTAAAAATTTGTTCATTTATTTTTCATTATTTGGATATATAATATCTGTCTGACAATAATAAGGAAGGTTACAGCCGTGAAAAGAACAAAACTGAAAAACAGAAATTTGCCGGACTACACAAAAGGCGAAGAAATATTCAATATGGTGTCGCACATTGTAGGCGGTGCTTTGGGGATCGTGACAACGGTGCTTTGTGTCACATTTGCGGCAATTCGCGGAAACGTTTTCGGAATAGTTTGCGGAGCGGTTTTCGGTGTTTCGATGATATTGCTTTACACAATGTCGAGTATTTATCACGGACTGCGACGCAACAAGGCAAAAAAAGTTTTTCAAATTCTTGACCATTGCTCCGTTTATGTGCTTATTGCGGGAACATACACCCCCTTTTCGCTTTGCGTTTTAAGGGAATACAGCAACGCCCTCGGATGGACTGTTTTCGGCGTTATATGGGGACTTGCCGCATTGGGAATAACACTAAATGCAATTGATTTGAAACGCTACAACGTTATTTCGATGATTCTTTATTTGGGCATGGGTTGGTGCATTATTTTCACCGCAAAAACCGTTTACGGGTTTATCGGTTTGGCGGGATTTCTGCTTTTGCTTTTCGGCGGAATATCTTACACCGTCGGTGCAATTCTTTACGGTTTGGGCAGAAAGCACCGATATATGCACTCTGTTTTTCATCTTTTTGTGTTAGCGGGAACGCTTTTGCACTTTTTATGTGTGCTTTTATATGTGTTGTAATTTATATATAAAAAGCGGTGGGTTTCTTCGGACTTTATCCGAAAGGAACCCACCGCTTTCTTTAATTACAA
>CAYPAB010000067.1:0-8351 GCA_964408605.1 uncultured Eubacteriales bacterium | reverse complement strand
CAACAAATACAAAATTTTTAATGTTTTATGCTACGAACGAATCTCGCCACTCGATAAAAGGTGACGGAAGCCTAACACAACACGGTTTTGAAAAACTATTTTCCGCAATTACGTCGTCAAAAAGCCTCGCAATACGGCAGTATTACGAAACTTTTTTCCTTGTACTTGCAAAAAATCGAATTTTCAAAACTGCTTGCACCTAAAATTTTTATATTTTGGATGTAGCAAGGCGTTTCTTCACCGCAGATATACTGCCGTATATCAAGGGGAAAAACGCATTGATACGCCGAAAGATTAAATTTTAGGCGTATTGCGTTAGGCTTCCGTCACCTTAGTGTACATCTTCGGGTAACCAAAAACAAGGCTGACACCTTGTTTTTGCTCGTTTCGTCCGTTCTGCATCTTTTTTTCCTATCCCTTGATTATACCGGATGTAAAAAAAGCAGATCGCATAAAACGGTATAATGCGAAGGGGCTGTAAAAAATGCAAATTTTTTACAGCCCTTGTTGTATAGTGTTTGATATGTCTAATCGGTATGTGTAATCAGTCGGCGTAAAGGGGGTGGCTGTCGCAAATTGCGGTGACACGCTCCCTTATGAAGTCGGCGCTGTTTTCGAAATCCGTTGCGGCAAGTTTAATAAATTCCGCAATATCTATCATATCCTGAGCCTCAAATCCTCTTGTGGTGACGGCTGCGGTGCCGATTCTTATACCGCTTGTTACAAACGGTTTTTCGGGGTCTTTGGGTATTGCGTTTTTATTAACCGTGATATAAACTTCATCAAGACGTTTTTCGAGTTCTTTGCCGGTAATGTTAAGGCTTCTGAGGTCAAGAAGAAGCAAGTGATTGTCGGAGCCGTTCGAAACCATATTGACACCTTGCGCCGCCAGACCGTTTTCCAACGCTTTACAGTTGGAAATAATCCGTTTTGCGTAATCTTTAAATTCGGGCTTGAGTGCTTCGCCGAAACATACCGCTTTTGCGGCGATTATGTGCATAAGAGGGCCACCCTGAATACCGGGGAAGATAGACTTATTGATTTTTTTTGCGATTTCTTCGCTGTCGGTAAGGATAAGACCGCCACGGGGACCGCGTAAAGTTTTGTGTGTGGTGGAGGTCACAACATGTGCATAGGGCACGGGTGAGGGGTGCCTGTCGGCGGCAACAAGACCGGCAATGTGAGCCATATCGACCATGAAAAGAGCGCCTACCGAATCGGCGATTTCACGGATTTTTTTGAAATCGATTATTCTGGGGTAAGCGGATGCACCGGCAACGATGAGTTTCGGCTTGCATTCGTTTGCCTTTTTTTCGAGTTCGGCGTAATCGAGGAAACCGTTTTCGTCAACACCGTAACTTTCAAAATTAAAATATGAACCGCTGACATTCACGGGTGAACCGTGAGTGAGGTGACCGCCGTCGGCAAGGCTCATTCCGAGAACGGTGTCGCCGGGGTTCAGCAGAGCAAAATATACGGCGAAATTAGCCTGCGAGCCGGAGTGTGGCTGAACATTTGCGAAATTACATCCGAAAAGTTTTTTCGCACGTTCGATAGCAAGATTTTCCGCAAGGTCAACGTATTCACATCCGCCGTAATACCTGTGTGACGGATAGCCTTCGGCGTATTTGTTTGTAAGTATACTGCCACTTGCCGCCATAACCGCGGGGGAAGTGTAGTTTTCGCTTGCGATGAGTTCTATGTTTCTGCTTTGGCGGATGCTTTCGTGACGCATTGCTTCGTACAGTTCGCTGTCCGCACTTTGAAGAAGTTCGAAATCTTTTTCAAGATATGAGTTCATAAATAAGACCTCCTTAATGTTGTGAAGATATATTACGTTAATAATACAATAAAAATTACCGCATTTCAACAAAAAGTCAAAAAATAGAGAGGCAAATAAGGTAGAACGACGAAAAAAAGGCAAAAAAAATCAATTGTATTTAAAATTAGTTCGAAGATTATCGGTTTTTGAATTTTTTATATTGCCAATCCGCAAAATAATGTTATAATTATGATGTATAATAATATGCCGAGCAGAAGGTGACGTTATGAATGTAACCGAATTGAAAAACAAAATTATCGAGGCAAAAAAAGAAACGGGTACGGTTGTGCTTGCTCACACTTATCAAACTCCCGATATAATAGATATTGCCGATATCACGGGTGACAGTTTCTTTTTGAGTAAAAAAGCCGCCGAAATCAAGGCGAAAAGGGTGGTTATGTGCGGTGTGCGTTTTATGGCGGAGAGCGTGAAAATTCTTTCTCCCGAAACGGAAACAGTGCTTCCCGTTCCGAGTGCCACCTGCCCCATGGCGGAGCAAATTTTACCCGAAAAAGTGCGTGAGTTTAAAAAAGCGAATCCCGAAACGGCGGTCGTAGCGTATATTAACACCACCGCAGCGTTAAAGGCGGAGTGCGATGTGTGTGTCACAAGTTCGTCGGCTGTCAAAATCGTCGGCAAACTTAAAGAAACCGATGTGCTTTTTATTCCGGACAAACACTTGGGCTCTTACGTTAAAGAAAAACTTATTGACAAAAACATCATTTTGTGGAACGGATTTTGCCCCGTTCACGCTCAGTTGACTGCGGAAGATGTTTTGAAATGCAAAAAAGAACATCCCGACGCTGTTTTCGCCGTTCATCCCGAATCGCCCGCCGAGGTGGTTGCCCTTGCGGATATGGTCGGTGCGACAAGCGAAATCATAAATTACGCAAAAAGTCAAAAAGGCGAAGTTATAATAGGCACCGAACGGGGTGTTGCGGATTATCTCCGCCTTCACGAAAAGAACGGCGAACGCTTTATTCAACTTGCGCCCGAAAAACTTTGTTGCGAAGATATGAAAAAAATATCTCTCGAAGATGTTTATAAATCAATTAAAGGTGAGTGCGGTGAAGTTGTCGAACTTCCCGAAGAATTAAGAAAAAAGGCTCTTGTGAGCATAAACCGTATGTTGGAATTGGGGTAATGAAATGAACCTTTCCGAAATAAAAAAACAGTACAGCGTTGTTATCGTGGGCAGCGGTGTTGCCGGACTTTATGCGGCGCTGAATTTCCCGAAAGATATTGACATATTGATGCTGTCGAAAAAAGAACGCCATCAGTCAAACAGTTCTTTGGCACAAGGCGGTGTAGCCTGCGTTCTTGACCTTGAAAACGACAGTTACGATCTTCATATTGAAGATACACTTATAGCCGGTGGCAGAGCCAACGATTTGGAGGCTGTTACACAACTTGTTAAAGAGGGCCCGTCGGATGTTCTCAAAACAATAGATTACGGCGTGGAATATGACCGTGACGAAAACGGCGAACTTATAAAAACTCTTGAAGGCGGTCACTGTCGCAGAAGAATAGTTCATCATAAGGACACTTCCGGCAAGGAAATAGTCGATAAACTTGTTCTTGCGGTTGATAAACTTGACAATGTGACTGTTGCCGACGAAACAATGGTGACTTCGATAAACCGTATGAAAAACGGCTTCAAAATCGAGGTTATGAGGGGCTCCGAGTTCAAAACGGTTTATGCCGACTACTGCCTTATCGCATCCGGTGGTATAGGAAGGGTCTATAAATACACGACCAATCCTTCCGTTGCAACGGGTGACGGCATACGGCTTGCGTATGAAATGGGCGCTTCGATTAAAAATTTGAGTTATGTGCAGTTCCATCCGACGGCATTCAACGGCAACAACCGTGAACAGTTCCTTATAAGCGAGGCTGTGAGGGGCGAGGGCGCTTATCTGTTGAATTGCAACAGGGAGCGTTTTATGGACAGGTACGACAGCCGTCTTGAGTTGGCGCCGCGAGATGTTGTTTCACGTGCGGTTATTATGGAATCAAGGCGTTTGGGCAGTAACGAATTTTACCTTGACATACGGTACAAAGGCGAGGAATTCATCAAAAACAGATTCCCCGGAATTTATGCCGGTTGTCTTAAACAGGGTGTTGATATTTCAAAAGATTTGATACCCGTTTTTCCGTGTCAGCATTACCTTATGGGCGGTATCGAGGTTGACCTCAACGCACGAACAACTTTGCCGGGTCTTTATGCGGCGGGCGAGTGTGCCTGCACAGGTGTTCACGGCAAAAACCGTCTTGCGAGCAACTCGCTTTTGGAAGCGCTCGTTTTCGGCAGAAAAGCCGCCGAGGATATTACAAAATGCATATCGGCGGGGTTGTTTAAGGTGACGGTTCCCGAAGAAGAAAAAGAACCCGACAGAACCGGCGCACCGCTTCCGAAAGGCATAAGAACGGAAATAAGGGATATTTTACAAAGAGCCTATTTCGTCATTCCCGACGAGGGTGCGATACATCAAGGCAAAAAACGAATAGAAAGTATTCTTAACAGGCTTAAAAACGGTAAATTTGCGGTGACCGCCGACTATTGCGAGGCACTGTCACTCGCAACCGTGGCATATATAATACTCAAGGAGGTTGACAGATGATTTTACCGCAGTTTTATGTCGACGATCTTATTAAAAACGCAATTAAAGAGGATATAAATTATATCGACACGGCTACGGATTATCTTCTTGACGAAAACGAAGAAAGCGAAGCGGTGTTCGTTGCGAAAGCAGACGGTGTGCTTTGCGGGATAGATGTTGCAATGCGGGTATTTTATCTTCTTGACGACTCTTTTTCGTGCGTTGTTCATAAAAAAGACGGCGATTTCGTTAAAAACGGCGAACTCATAGCGGAACTTAAAGGGAAAACCGTAAAACTTTTGAAAGGCGAAAGAACGGCGTTGAACCTTATTCAGCACATGAGCGGTATTGCAACGGCAACAAGCGAATGCGTGAAAGAAACAGAGGGCACAAAGGCGACCGTGGCGGACACAAGAAAAACGCTTCCGGGCTTACGCTCTTTGCAGAAATATGCCGTAACGTGCGGCGGCGGAAGAAATCACCGCTACAATCTTTCCGACTGTGCCATGCTTAAAGATAATCACATTGATGCCAAAGGCGGAATAACACCGGCGGTTAGCGCTTTGCGTGAAAAAATCGGGCATACGGTCAAAATCGAGGTTGAAACAAGAACACTCGACGAAGTAAAAGAAGCACTCGAAGTGGGTGCGGATATAATTATGCTTGACAATATGTCAAACGACACAATGAAAAAGGCTGTTGACATCGTCGGCGGTAAAGCGTTGATTGAAGCATCGGGCAATCTTACCAAAGAGCGTTTACGCAGCGTTGCACAGTTGGGCGTGGATATTCTTTCGATTGGTGCGCTCACCCATTCCGTAACGGCGTTTGATATTTCAATGAGAATGAAATAATGGTGGATTTTTATTTATCGGTGTGATATACTGTCATAGGGTTTATATCTACTTTGGAGGAAAGTTATGAATAACAAACTTTTAACGATTTTTAAAAGATCGGCGATTTTCAAGTGGTTGAAGTTTTCTTTGCCGAAACTCAGGTACACAAAATATTTCAAAAGGCTTAAAATCGATGAAAAAACGATTCTTTTGGAGTCTCAGCACGGAACGGAAATCAGCGGAAATATGTTTTACTTGCTGAAACATCTTGCCACCGATGAAGCCTATAAATCATACAAAATTTTTGTCACTTGCCGTATGGGTAACAAGGCAAAATTCGAAACGGTTTTCGAAAAATACGGCATAGAGGGTGTTACACCGGTCATTTTGTCGACTTTTCGCTATATGAAACTGTTGGCTTCCGCAAAATATCTTTTTAACGATAACACGTTTTTGCCGTTCTATTTGAAAAAAGAAGGTCAGATATACCTTAACACTTGGCACGGCACTCCGCTCAAAACATTGGGCAAAGGCATTCGCAATGCAATGCACGGCATAGGCAACGCACAAAAAAACTTCATTGCGGCGGATTATCTTCTTTACCCCAACAAATATACAATGGAGCATATGATTGAAGATTATATGCTTGAAAATGTTGCTTTGGGTAAAGCGGTTCTCGGCGGTTATCCGAGGAACACGGCCTTTTTCAATAAGGAAAGAGGCAAAGAAATTCTTGATGAACTTGAAATAAAAAACAAAAGAGTTTACGCATATATGCCCACGTGGCGTGGTTCGGTCGGTAATATAGATGCCAAAGCCAACGCATATTTTCAATATTATCTTTACGAACTTGACAAAATCCTTGCGGATGACGAAATCGTTTATCTCAACTTGCACCCGATTGCCAAAAAAGACGTCGATTTTACAACGTTTAAACACATACGCAATTTCCCAAGCGAATATGAAACATACGATTTCTTAAACTGTGCGGAATGTTTGGTAACGGATTATTCAAGCGTGTTTTACGATTATGCGGTTACGGGCAAAAAAATAATACTTTTCACCTTCGACGAAGAAGATTATTTTGCCGACCGCGGTGTTTATAAACCTCTTTCGGATTTGCCTTTCACAAAGGTAAAAACAGTTGAAGATTTGCTTTCGGAAATGCGTTCTCCCAAGAATTACGACGATAAGGCGTTCCTTGAAGAATATTGCGCATACGATTGCCCCGAAGCCACCAAGGCGTTGCTCGATTTCACAATACTCGGTAAAAAGAGCGAACGTATCGAAGAAGTCGAAATTGCCAAAAACGGCAAGAAAAACATTCTTCTTTATCTCGGAAACCTCGACCAAAACGGCATTACCACCTCCGGCGTCAATTTACTTAATAACCTCGATCCGACAGAGTATAACTATTATGTATCGTTCCCCGCTGAACGTGGCAAACTGCATCAGGATACAATCGCAAATCTGCCGAAAGGCGTGAATTATATCCCCGTTCAAGGCGTGTTCAATTTGAGTCTTATCAAAAAGACGATGTGGTTGAATTTTAACCGCGGAAGGTTCCCGCTTTCACTCGTAATGCTGTTTATGAAAAAAGAATGGCAGTATGAAATTCAAAGAATATACGGCGGAGCGCCGTTTGACAGCGCAATACAGTTTAACGGTTATGTAACAAAGATGATATTGCTTTTCTCACAGTTTAAATGCAATAACAGTATATATGTTCACAGCGATATGGTTAAGGAGCGTGAACTTAAAGGTAATCAAAGAAAATCCGTTCTGCGTTACGCTTATAAAAATTACGACAACGTTGCGCTCGTTACCGAAGATATTTTCAAATCGACCGCATCGTTCGTTCGAAAAACAGACAACTTCAAAACGGTTCACAACATTATCGCTTACGACGAAATCGTAAACAGGGGAAAAGCCAAAATCAGATTCGATGAGGGCGTTACCCAAAGCAATAAAGAATTGAACGAAATCGAAGCGATTCTTGACAGCGATGCAAAAGTTTTGATAAGTGTCGGCAGATTTTCACCCGAAAAAGACCACAAACGTATGATAAATGCGTTCAACAACGTTTGGAAAGAAAACAACAATGTTTATTTCATTATCATCGGCGGTATTCAGCGTGACGGAATTTACGACGACCTTTGTGAATACGTCAAAACATTGCCGTGCAAAGACAACATCGTTTTGATTCTTTCCATGACAAATCCGCTTCCCATAGTCAAAAAGTGCGACGGTTTCATTCTTGCTTCGCATTACGAGGGATTCGGTCTTGTTCTCGCCGAAGCCGATATTTTGGGATTGCCCGTTGTTTCAACGGATATAACAGGCCCCAGAACATTTATGAAAAACAATAACGGAACACTTGTTGAAAACACACTGGAAGGCGTCGAAAAAGGATTTAAACTTCTTGTTGATGGTAAAGTGCCGATGTTGACAACCGATTACCGTGAATACAACAAAAACGCAATTGCCGAATTTAAATCGCTTATAGATTGAAAACGGTAACAACAGCCGAAAAAACAAAAGAAAGACCGCAGGTTCACCCGAAACGTGAATCTGCGGTCTGCGTTTTTATTGATGAGGTTTCTCGCTTTTTTAACATCCCCGTTATGATCGAGGGGATAGGAAAAAAGATGCAGAACGGACGAAACGAGCAAAAACAAGGCTTTAGACTTGTTTTTGGTTACCCGACGGCGTGCGTAGGCACGTCAAGAGGCGAGTTTCGTTCGTAGCATAAAACATTTAATCTTTTATATTTGCTGATTTTTAAAATCAGTTAAGGGGTTCTACAGGTGCATTGTCACCCGTAAAACCCCTTCGCATTATACTGTTTTATGCGGTCTGCGCTTTTTTTACATCCCCTAAACCTTTAGGTGAGTTCGAACTGACCCGTGTAGAGTTTGTAATACTTGCCTTGCTGTTCCAACAGAGTATCATGGTCGCCTTTTTCGATTATCTCGCCGTTTTCAAGAACCATAATGGCGTTTGAGTTGCGAACGGTGGAAAGACGGTGGGCGATTACAAAAACGGTTTTGCCCTCCATAAGTTTATCCATACCTTTTTCGATAAGGCGTTCGG